>JBJEMQ010000163.1:0-10489 GCA_051879755.1 Coprococcus sp.
GGTGGAGGTATCAGAACTGTGGAGGATTTTAGGGCAATACTTCGTGAAGGTGCTGATAAGGTTTCAGTAAATTCAGCTGCAATAGATAATCCCCGGCTCATAGCAGAAGCTGCAGACAAGTTCGGAAGCCAGTGTGTTGTACTTGCTATAGATGCCAAGAGACGTGAGGATGGCTCAGGATGGAATATATATAAGCATGGTGGAAGGATAGATTGTGGTATAGATGCTGTAGAATGGGCCATGAAAGCAGTTGAGCTTGGAGCAGGAGAAATACTTCTTACAAGCATGGACTGTGATGGAACAAAGGCAGGTTATGATATAGAGCTTACAAGAATCATATCTGAGAATGTGAATGTACCTGTTATTGCTTCAGGAGGTGCAGGAACAAAGGAACATTTCTACGATGCTCTTACGGAAGGAAAGGCAGATGCAGCACTCGCAGCATCTCTGTTTCATTATAAGGAACTTGAAATTCCTGACCTCAAGAATTACCTTAAAGACAAAGGAATTCCTATGAGAATATAGTATAAAATATGCTTATTAAATAAATAAGGGAATGTCGCACTAACGATTAGAAGAATCTTATACTTAGTGCGACATTCCCTTATTTGTTATTATAAGTATAGTCTGTTCGGATGTATCCCTATTTCAGTTTTTTGTTGGCGGCTGCCAGCATAAGTTTAATACGGTTAATCTGGTTTACTTCAGATGCTCCGGGATCATAATCTACAGCGACAATATTTGCTTCAGGATATGCCTCCCGCAAATGTTTTATAACACCTTTACCTACTATGTGGTTTGGAAGACAGGCAAATGGCTGGGCGCATACAATATTTGAAGCGCCACTATGAATAAGTTCAAGCATCTCACCGGTCAGAAACCATCCCTCACCTGTCTGGTTTCCTATAGATACAAATGGCTTTGCGTATTCTGCCAGTTTTTCAATATGTGCAGGAGCTTCAAATCTCTTGCTGGCATTAAGGGCATCTCTTGCAGGCTTTCTCATGTGCTCAAGGAAAGTAATGGCAAGATTACTTATTATTGCTTTCTTATGTGTTTTGCCTAAAAATTCATAGTTATAGTTATTGCTATAGAAGCAATACATAAAGAAATCCATCAAATCAGGCATTACAGCTTCAGCACCTTCTGCTTCAAGTAAATCAACAAGATGGTTATTTGCTGATGGAAGGAACTTAACAAGGATTTCGCCCACTATACCTACTCGTGGCTTCTTAATATCAAGAAGTGGGAGATTATCAAAGTCTTTTACTATACCCTGTATATTCTTTTTAAATTTTGCTGTGCTTCCTGTGGTTGCAAGCGTCTCACAGCATATTTTCTTCCATTTTTCATGCAGAGCGTTTGCTGAACCCGGCTCTTTTTCATAAGGTCTGGTTTTGTATAAACATCTCATGAAAACATCACCATATATAAGTGCCTGCATTGCACGTTTTACCACTTTATATGTGATAGGAAAACCTGAATTTTTTTCAAAACCCTGAGCTGATAATGCAATAACAGGTATCTGGCCATAGCCTGCCTTTGCAAGAGCTCTTCTTATAAAGCCTACATAATTGGTAGCACGACAGCCACCACCTGTCTGGCTCATGATAACTGCCAGTTTATTTACATCGTACTTACCTGACGTAACGGCACTCATCAGCTGACCTACAACAATAAGAGATGGATAGCAGGCATCATTATTAACATATTTGAGGCCTATATCTATTGTTTCTTTAGTTGCATCAGGTAAAATCTCTATATTAAGTCCCATACATTTAAATGCAGGTGCCAGTAAATCAAAATGAATAGGAGACATCTGTGGTGCCAGAACGGTATAGTCGGACATCATGTCTTTAGTGAATTCTATTCTGTTTATTGCACTTGAGGATGGACATGTTTTATAGTTTTGTTCATGTCTTACATTTACCGCACTTATCAGAGAACGAATTCGTATTCTTGCAGCACCAAGGTTGCTTACCTCATCAATTTTTAAAACTGTATATATCTTGCCTGATTTTGTTAAAATATCGTTTACGCAGTCTGTTGTAACAGCATCAAGACCACAGCCAAAAGAATTTAACTGTATAAGTTCAAGGTTATCACAGGTTTTGACATAATTGGCAGCTTTATAAAGTCGTGAGTGATACATCCATTGGTCTGATACAATAAGAGGTCTGTCTACATGACCCAGATGGGCAATAGAGTCCTCAGTTAATACAGCTATCTTATATGAGTTGATAAGCTCAGGAAGACCATGATTTATTTCAGGGTCTATATGGTATGGACGTCCTGCGAGAACAATACCAAGCATATCATTATCATTTATAAAACGGAGAGTTTCTTCGCCTTTATCTCTTATTTCCGCTTTTACCTTTTCAGCTTCTTCATATGCTGCGTGTACAGCATCAGTTATTTCTTCCAAAGATACATCATAATGTTTTTTGAATTCTCTATGCAGTCTTTTTGCAAGAGCATCTTCGTTATCCAAGGCAACAAAAGGACGAATAAAGCTGATGTCACCGGCTTTTAGCTCTTCCATATTATTTTTGATGTTTTCTGCATAAGATGTAACAATTGGACAATTGTAGTGGTTATTTGCTTCAGGTGTCTCGTTCATCTCATATGGTACACAAGGATAGAATATGGATTTAATTCCCTGTTTTATAAGCCACATAACATGTCCGTGTGATATCTTTGCAGGATAGCATTCTGATTCACTAGGAATTGATTCAATACCTAAGCTGTAGATTTCTCTTGATGACTGTGGAGACAGTACTACAGAAAATCCGAGCTTTGTAAGGAAAGTAAACCAGAATGGATAATTTTCATACATATTAAGTACTCGTGGAACGCCGATAGTTCCGCGTTTTGCCATATCAGGGGAGAGCGGAGTATAGTCAAATATTCTTTTTAACTTATATTCAAACAGATTTGGAATATTGTCTGCGTTTTTCTTAAGTCCGATTCCCTTTTCACAACGGTTACCTGTAATGAAACGTCTGCCATTTGAAAACTTGTTAATAGTAAGAAGACAATTATTTGTACAACCCTTACATCTTGTCATGGAGGTTTCATAGGTAAGCTGGCTTATCTCCTCTATGGAGAGCATCGTTGTTTTAAATCCCTCTTTATATTTGTCTTTGGCTATAAGTGCAGCACCAAAGGCACCCATTATACCTGATATATCAGGTCTTATAGCTTCTCTTCCGGATATAACTTCAAACGATTTTAATACAGCATCATTGTAGAATGTACCTCCCTGAACAACGATATGTTTACCGAGGTCCTTAGGGTCAGTTAGTTTAATAACCTTAAGAAGGGCATTTTTTATAACAGAGTAGGCAAGTCCTGCCGATATATCTGCTACTGAAGCACCTTCTTTTTGAGCCTGTTTAACCTTTGAATTCATGAATACTGTGCATCGTGAGCCGAGGTCTATAGGATGCTTTGCAGTAACTGCCAGTTTTGCAAAATCGGCAATTTCGTAATTTAAGGATTTTGCAAAGGTTTCAATAAATGAACCACAGCCTGAAGAGCAGGCTTCGTTCAACATAACATTGTCTACTACTTTGTTTTTTATTTTAATACACTTCATATCCTGGCCACCGATATCAAGGATACAGTCCACATCAGGGTCGAAGAAGGCGGCAGCAGTATAGTGGGCGATGGTTTCAACCTCACCAAAATCAAGCTGAAGAGCCTGTTTAATAAGTGCTTCGCCATAGCCTGTTGAGCATGAGCCGGATATAACAGCACCTTCCGGAAGTAATTCGTAGATTTCTTTAATGGCTTTGATAGTTGTATTAAGAGGGCTTCCGTTATTGCTGCTGTAGAAATCATAAAGTAATTCACCATCTGAGCCTACAAGCGCTACCTTTGTAGTTGTTGAACCGGCATCAATACCGATAAAACAATTGCCCTTGTATGTTTTTATATCACCACGTTTTACAGAATATTTATTGTGTTCTTTTTTAAATGTTTCATATGCTGCATCATCTTCAAATAAAGGCTCAAGTCTGTCTACATCAACAGCCAGCTTAAGGTCTTTGGAGAGAGTATCTGACAATTGTGAGAGTGTATTTGTTATATCCTTATTTGAATTGAGTGCTGCACCTACAGCGGCAAACAGATGGGAGTGGTCCGGATCAACAATGGCATCATCAGTCAGATTAAGTGTTCTGATAAATGCATTTTTGAGTTCCGGCAGGAAATGGAGTGGACCACCAAGGAAAGCAACATTTCCTTTAATAGGTTTGCCACATGCAAGACCGGATATAGTCTGGTTTACAACGGCCTGAAATATTGAAGCTGCAAGGTTTGGCTTTGTTGCACCTTCATTGATAAGTGGTTGTATATCTGTTTTTGCAAATACACCGCAACGGGCAGCAATAGGATATATAGTATCGTAATCTTTTGCATAGTCATTAAGGCCTGATGCGTCAGTCTGAAGAAGAGTAGCCATCTGGTCAATAAATGAACCTGTACCGCCTGCACAGACACCATTCATTCGCTGTTCGATACCATTTGTAAAATAAATGATTTTGGCATCTTCTCCACCAAGTTCTATAGCAACATCGGTATGCGGGGCATAATCCTGAAGTGCTTCTGATACGCAGACTACCTCCTGTGTAAAAGGTATGCCTATAAGCTGGGCAAGAGCCAGTCCGCCCGAACCTGTTATGCAAGGATTAACAGTTGTATCACCGAGTTTTTCCTTTGCTTCATCTACAAGAAGCTTAAGTGTTTCTTTGATATTTGCGTAGTGACGCTTATAATCTGAGAACAATATATTATGCTGTTCATCAAGAATAGCCACCTTTACAGTTGTTGAACCAATATCAATTCCTAATGTGTACATAAAAAACAACCTGCCATTTCTATAATAATTTACATAAAAGTGTAAAAATCGCATTGATTTGATTTCATATGACATATTTGTCTCTGAAACTACTATATTATAGAGTAAGGAGGAATAAAAAACAATATTTTTATAAAAACTTAACGAATATCAATTTTTGGAATAGTATATAAAAAAAGGATTTTTTGCAATGAATCAGAATTATGAAAAATGTAATGGCATTATACATGTAGTGAAGAAAGGAGATACCTTATATAAGATATCAAGAATGCACAATGTGAATTTAAGTGATATTATTTCGGCAAATCCTTATGTAAATGTATATAATATGCAGCCGGGTGAAGAAATATGTGTTCCTGTGCAGGGAGGCTGTGAAGCCATGACATATACCGTTAAATCAGGCGATACATTTGAAGAGGTTATGAGAAATCTTGGAACAGCGCCAAATGATTTATTCAGATTTAATCCTGATTTATATAAGGTGCCTGTAACAGAAGGAATGGTTATAAAAGGTACTTGCGAAGAATATGGCATTATGCCATTAGGGACTGAATAAAAATTTAATTATTAATGTGTTGTAAACTTTTATCTTATATTATATAATTCTAAACGTGTAAGTGGCGGAACAGTATGCCCTCGGATTCTTTGGTTCGGGGGATACTGATTATGCCATACTATTCAAAAAGGCTGATAGTAACAGCTTCTTTGTAAAAAGTGCAAGGAGAATTATATACATGAATATTGTAGGTAAAATGGAAAAGAAATTTGGAAGATATGCTATAAAGAACCTGTCACTTTATCTTATGATAGGATATGCTGTAGGATATCTGTTATTTATGTTTGCACCTGATGTTTTGGGACATCTCATTCTTGTTCCGTCACTTGTTATGAAAGGACAGGTCTGGCGACTTGTTACCTGGGTAATTACTCCGCCACAATGGGAGATAAGTATATTTACACTTGTTATGCTGTTTTTCTACTATAATATAGGTACCTATCTTGAGAGAACAATAGGTGCATTTTTATATAATTTATATATTTTTGGCGGTATGCTGATTACTATGGTTGGAACCATGCTGACATATATTTTGTGCCAGTATGTGTTCAAATTGGGATATTATGATATGATCAGTACGAATTATTATGCTGTTACTACCTATTATATTATGTTGACTATATTTTTGGCTGTAGCAGTATGTTATCCTGATATGACGGTACTTTATGCTATGATTATACCAATTAAAATGAAATATCTTTCTATTTTGTATTTGGTATTTGTAGTGTATTATTTTGTAAATGAATCACTTATGGGACGTGTTAATATAGTACTTTCTCTCGTGAGTTTTGTTATATTTTACTTAAGTACTAAGAATATCAGAAGATTTTCTCCTAAACATATTAAGAGACGACGGGATTATACAAAACAGGTTAAGGTCAATAAGGCTGAGAATATTACGCATAAATGTGCTGTGTGTGGTATAACAAATAATGATGATCCGGATATGCAGTTTAGGTATTGTTCAAAGTGTAAAGGAAATAAAGAGTATTGCAAGGACCATTTATTTACACATACACATGTATAAGTGCATGTATTTGATTAATATGTCGTAATCAGGGAGAAATTAGTATAAAAGAAAATAGAACTTTTATTACTATTTTGCCACCGGAAAAAAGAAGACGGCAGAATGGAGATTATTATGTATAATGATGAAAAAAAATTAATTACAGATATTAAGCGACATAAAGAACTTGATAAAAATCTGGCTGTATTTGCAGATAAAGTATATAGTGCAGATTTTGAGTATGCATGTCATAAGTTTACTCTTAATTATTTTACTGTCAAAGAAATGATAGAAGATAAAGAAATAGCTGATGACCCATATATATATGAGTGCATTACAGGAATTAATAAGCTTACAGGTATATATATATCAGGCGATGCTACAGAGTGTAGTGACAACGACAGACAGCTTATTAACAATATGCGTGATACAGTTACAAGGAAAATGAAGATACTTACGTCATATACGGATGCTTTTGAACTGTACGAGTATATTTTGAATAGAAAGGAATATAATTTCCCTGAAAATGAGAATCCTGATGTGGAAATGGCATTTGCAGACTATGATGCTGATACATTTTCTGCTGAGATTTTTAATTTTATATTTGCAGATAAGGATAAAGTTGCCATTAATGCAAAGATTCAGTCCATGATAGGTCAGCTTCCTCTTCGTATGACAAAAAGCAAATTTTATGACATATTAGGTCAGACTCTGACTATATATAATGGTTTGGAGAAGGGGGCAGTAAATGAGTTCGCGGAAACTGTTGCTACTACAGCCTTGCTGACATTGCCGGAAGGGTTTGATACAGAATATACAGGTTTATATGAAGCACTCTCTATTCTTAAAGAGGCAGATTACTCTGAGCTGGATTTTGAGTCTTATAAAAAGCTTATGGATGTTATCGAGCGTAGTGCTGCATTTATAAATGATGTGGTATCTGATTATATGATGGTCATGGAACTTATAAATGACCTTTATGTTATGATGCTGTCATGTAAAGTAAAAGATAATATATCAGATGGATGCAGACGTGCAGTGAAGGTTATATCAGGTATTCATGAAGCAATTGCAGATGATAGTGCGATTACTGCTGATGTATATGATTTGCTGATGTCTGTTGAGGGGTATCAGGAGGCTGCCGGCGAGCATAGGATTATGCTTGAATCTGCTGTTTTTGATATAAATAATTCATTTTCCGATGATATAGTAAGAACCGGAATGGAAGATATATATAGGGTTATTGATATAATGGACAGGCTCTTATCAGGAAGTCTGTTTGTGGATATAGAGAATATAAGCATGTATGATACTACACCGGCTGATTCTGAATATATTATCTCAGTAAGGGATAAGCTTGTAAATGAATTTGCAAAGTTGTTTTCAGAGAATAAGATGTTATTTAACAGAGCGGTTATGGCAAAGATACTTGCAAGTATTCCGGTATTTTTTAACAGCCAGCAGGAAATAAAGGATTATGTTGAGTATTCATTAAATCATTGCAGTAATATAAGTGAAGTGAAAGCAAGCTATATTGTTATAAAGCAGATGATGGAAGAGTAAATTATAACGGGTGATTAAATGATAATAGATGAGCAGCTTTACATCAGACATATGTCTGACCGCAGTGTGATAAAAATAATAAGAAAAATTAAAAAATTCAAGCTGTGTACAGGTGCGTATGTGGTGACATTGCCGCTGTTTAATGATGGTATGCTGGAGATTTATAATGTGAATGAATTCCAACAGCCTGTGTATAAAGAAATAGGTGACAGTATACATATTGTGGGAATAGCACCTACAAGAAAAATGGCTGTTTATCTGATAAGAGATATTGTTGATGATGTGTATAAAGAAACAGGTGGATTAGATATGAAAACATATTTTTCTACTGTGTGACAGATTATTTTAAGTTTATATGGATTAATATGTATTTGAAGGGGAATAAATATGCTTCATGTACTTTTGTTAATTCTGAAAATATTGCTTATAACTGTTCTTGTGTTGTTGGGAATAGCGTTGCTTCTTCTGCTTCTGGTATTATTTGTACCTGTAAGATACAGATTATATGCTGATAAGCATGAGTCTGTTCTTGCCAGAATAAAGATTTCGTTTATGGGATTTGTATTATGTTTTAAAGCAGTATATGATGCAGATGGTTTTAATTATAAGTTGAAATTGTTTGGCGGAACGCTTATGACAAATCAGGACAGTATAACCGATGACGATGATGGCAATAATATTCAGGAGAAAGAACCAAAAAGTAAAAATATTCAGAGAATTGAAAAAAAGAAGGATTATGTGGATACAGCTTTTGAACGTGACATATCTTATGATGAATTAGAGCAGGAGGATGAGGAATTCCTGTCTGATAATTCGGATTTTGAAGAAGAAAAGCAGGGCATATTCAAAAAGATAGGCATGTTTATGGATAAACTTATATCCGGAATAAAAGATAAGGTTTCTGCTATGCTTACAAAGGTGCGCAATATGAAGGATAAACTTGAAGAATATAAACGCTTTGTAAGACGCGATGAAACGCAAGGTGCTATTGCGGCTGTCAAGAAGGGATTGCTTAAACTGTTAAAGCATCTTAAGCCAACGTATATAAAAGGGGAGCTTATATATGGAGCAGGCAATCCGGCATCTACAGGGCAGCAGCTTGGGTATATGAGTGTACTATTTCCTTTATATTATAATAAGATAGATATAACTCCTGATTTTTCCCAAAAGGTTTTAATGGGGTATATATCTTTAAAGGGACGTATAAGACTTATAAATCTGATTGCTTATGGGCTTCAGGTTTTGCTTAATAAAAATATGATGGTGACAATAAAAAGATTAAAGAAGATGTCAGGAGGAAGAAAAAATGGCTAATATGAATGTAGAAGGTACACTTAGTACGTTATTTAATGGAATGGATGGCTTCGTTTCATCAAAATCTGTAGTAGGAGAGCCTATATATGCAGGTGATTCAATTATTATTCCGTTAGTAGATGTGAATTTTGGTATGGCAGCAGGTGCATTTAATAAACAGAATGGAAATAATGCAGCCGGAGGTATCGGCGCAAAGCTTAGTCCGTCAGCGGTACTTGTTATTTCAAATGGACAGACAAGACTTGTAAATATAAAGAATCAGGATGCTGTTACAAAGGCTATGGATATGGCACCTGAGATAGTTGATAAGGTAATAGGGCTTTTTAAGAAGGATAAAACAGAAGAAGAGAAGGCTGTAGATAAGGCAGTAGAAGAAGCTTCAAAGCCTTCTGAAGAATAAAAAGAGTGATTTTATTAATGAATACAGCATATAATGTATAACAACATATATATGTGTGGTTATTCGGATGAAAAAAATATTTGGATTTGCTTTGTTTTTTTTAGCAACAGGCATGATAATTGGCTTTTTCATAGAGGGATTTATTGAATTTTTGATAATAGTGATATTATTGCTTATGTCATATATTTTATTTTGTAGATAAAAAAAGACCGCTTTATGCGGTCTTTAATAATAGTAAAGAAAATTATGCACGCTCAACCTTACCAGCTCTTAAGCATGAAGTACAAACGTAAACTCTCTTTGGAGAACCATCAACGATAGCCTTTACTGACTTTACATTTGATTTCCACATCTTATTTGATCTTCTATGAGAATGGCTCACTTTGATGCCGAAATGAGCACCTTTATCACAAATTGAACACTTTGCCATGATAGCACCTCCTTCAATATATTAAACTTATTTTAAACATTTAAGCTCACAACAAAACATATTCTAACAGATTATGATTTTATATGCAAGTATAAAATGAAAAAGTTTTTATTTATTTTTATATGCTTTATGGTATAATGTGAACGAATGTTAATATAAGTGAAGCAAATGATTAAGCTTAGTTCTTTGGCGTTATTGAATAATTCACATAAATAAGAAGTGAATAATTGGATATAGGAGGTTTTGCACATATGAAAGAATATATAACTGGGGATATTGGCAGTGTAAGTCTTGATGAGAATGTGGTTGCTCAGGTAGCAGGACTTACAGCCCTTGACTGCTTTGGTATTGTAGGAATG
>JBJEMQ010000164.1:0-2478 GCA_051879755.1 Coprococcus sp.
CCAAATCATTTGAATCAGCAAGTACTGAACCTGTTTTTTCTGCCAGATAGGAATGCTCAAAGAATGCCGCATTATATCTGCCGGGAGTAAATATTACATTTATCCCTCCTGTATTCACATTGTCCATAGTTTCCTTAAGCAATAATGCATAATCTCTGTTGTCCTCTATGTGGTTTGTTATAAATGTTTTAGGTGATGCTTTGCGGCACAAATCTCTGGCTATAAGCGGATATGACGCTCCTGACGGAATTCTTAAATTATCCTCAAGTATGTACCACTCTCCATCCTTACCCTTTACAAGGTCTATACCTGATATGTGGGAATAAATTCCTTTTGGAGGCAATATACCTTCGCACTCAGCCAGATAGCCGGATGATGAATATACAAAATCTTCAGGTATTATGCCTTCCTTTATAATTTTCTTTTCTCCATATACATCTGCAAGAAACATATTTAACGCTGTTACTCTCTGAGTAAGTCCCTTTTCCAGATATTCAAACTCATCAGCCTCTATTATTCTCGGAATAGGATCAAACGGAAATAACTGCTCTTTAAATGTTCCATTCTTGTAAATGCCAAATCTTACTCCATATCTGGCAAGCAGCATATTTACCGTATTTACATGCTTATTTAATTCATCCATCCAACCATCTCCTAATTTTATAAAATAAATTCATATCAAAAACAAACGAAGGCATCACACATCCGTGTAACGCCTTCGTTTATTTTTAATATTTTGTTGTGACTATGATACACCCTGCATTTTAATACTGTCAATTTTACAAAACAAGGTAAATGAGCACAATAACTTAATTATATTAATATTGTTACATTCTCTTATCGTCATTATCAATATTTACATCCAGCTTGTTATATGGAATCTCTATACCGTTCTTATCAAATGCCTGTTTTATATTCCATCTTGCTTCCCACATAGCAGGGAAATATTTATCTATATCAGCAAAGAATCTAACACACATCTCTACTCCGCTGCCACCAAAATTGTCAATGAAAAAGTCTATGGTATCATCGGTTCTGCATCCTTCTACCGACTTAACAGCATCTAAGACAACCTGCTTTACTTTATCAAGGCTCTCACTATACCCAACGCAAAATGCTATATCTACTCTGCGCTTATCATGCTCTGTTACATTTATCAGCGAAGTATTTGATATATTACCGTTTGGAATAACAACAGACTTATTATCAAACGTAAGCAGCTTTGTATAAAATATATCTATAGAAACAACCGTTCCTTCGCATTTGGTATTATTTTCTATAATATAATCTCCTACATGAAATGGCTTCAATACAAGTATCAGTACACCACCTGCCAGATTGGAAAGGCTTCCCTGTAGGGCAAGACCTAATGTAACGCCTGCGGTACCAAGCAGTGTAATAAATGAAGTTATCTGAAATCCAACTATGGATGCTGCAGTAAGCAGCACAATAAAATTCAGCAATATCTTTATAGCTGACAACAAAAATCCCGCCACACTGGCATCAAGATTAGATTTTTCAAATGTCTTTTTTAAAAAGCTTATCAGCATCTTAACCAGTTTGAAACATATAATCATAAGGATGACTGCAATCACAATGCTGCCAAGCTTTGACATAAACCAATCCAGTATATTCTTTGCATATTCTTTTATAATACTAATCTGTTCCGTTGCCTCTTTTACCGCATCCTCAGCGACATTATTATCTGCTGCTGATAGAATCATACAATCGCCTCCATGTCTGAAAATTTCTTGCATTGCGTAATTTGTCTACCCATTGTCTAAAAGCAACGGGATTGCGGTCGCTTCATTTCAAATTTACCTATATAGTCCTCTTTATAATTGATATAGACAATGCCGGTACGTTTATAACGATTTCTCCATTTGCAGAATTTTTTGCAGTTCTGTTATTATTTCCCTCACCGCCATATTTTACATTGTCACTTGATATTAGTTCTTTATATTTTCCGTCTTTGTCTACCTTCAGCCTATAATCTTTTATATTCTGTATGCCAAAATTGCATATCACATAAAGACTGTTTCCCGGTTCACCGGTACCTCTCTTAAATACTGCCATATGCGTCTCTACATCATCATAGAATTCCACAGCTTTATGCTCTGACTCAGATATATATAATAATGGTTCTTCCTGATAGAGTTTATTCAAATCCTTAACATATTTTTGTAAATATTTATTTGCATCAAACTCAAGCATAGACCAGTCTATAGGTGCATTTCCTGTAAATCCTCCAAACAAACCAATCTCCTGCCCCATAAATATAAGCTTATGTCCCGGCATAGTCATATAAAGTCCATAAAGCACGCGTAAATCTGCGTACTTATCCTCATACCCGCCATACATTTTCTCAATGAAGCTTCCTTTATCATATGCAACCTCATCATGACTTAAAGCCACTATTCCGGATGCTCCGGCTGCATATCCTGACACATCTGACATAACAGCTTTATAATTATTTCT
>JBJEMQ010000165.1:0-2476 GCA_051879755.1 Coprococcus sp.
AGGATTTTTAATAATTAGGATAAGGGGAAAACGAATAATATGAGAAAAATAAAATGTTTATGTGTATTTGCAATATTATTATTTGTTTCTTTAAGTTCTATATTTCAGTTAGAGGTTAAAGCAGCAGATAAATATGAGGTTAAGGTAGATGATACAGGCAAGCTTACCTGTTATTATGATGGTGAACAGATTGTCAGTTCAAGAGTAGCAATAAAAGCATCGGGAAAGAAATATAAGGTAGTTAAGCCGGGAACAAAGGGAAGTTCAATATATTATTTTGACAAAAATGGTAAAGGAAAGAAACTGACATCTACCCGTTTTATGAATATCGAATACGATGGTAAAACAAAGGTGTATTATGCCAAAAATGGTATTATACAAAAGAATAAAATTGTCGGAAGCAGAAAGGAAGGCTACTATTATGTTGACAAGGATGGAGTACGTATTAAAAATAATGAATATGTAATAACTAAAAGCGAAAAGGGAAGAGTGGTTTGTTATTACAAAGGAAAACTGCAAAAGAATATAAGGGTTGCAGTAAAGACTAGCGGAAATAAATTCAAATCAGTTGAACCCGGAACAGAAGGCAGCGATATTTATTATTTTAATAAATATGGTATTGGAAAAAAGGATACAGGAAATCGTTTTGTCGATATATCTTATAAGGGAAAACAGAAAAAATATTATATCAGAAAAGGAATTATACAGAAGAACGAAATAGTTGGAGCTAAAAATGAATATAAATATGTAGGCACAGACGGAGTATGTGTGACAGATAAAACTACAAATGAGGCTGTAAAATTTGTAATGAATTATACATCTCAATCAGATTCAAATGAGACAAAACTTAGGAAATGTTATATTTATCTGGCGAGTCACTACAGATATAAGAGAATATATGATGTTAGCAGGTTGTATCCTGAAGCAGATGATATACCTGAGATTGCTTATGAAATATTTAGTACCGGCTATGGAAACTGTCATAGATTTGCAAGTGCATTTGCATATATAGCAAGGGTACTTGGATATACAAGCAGAGTGGGCGTAGGCTGGTGTCATGGCTCAGGATTACCGGGAGCTTCAGGCGGTTATACTCCTCACGGCTGGGCAGAGGTTTATATGAACGGACACTGGTATTGTTTTGACCCTGATATGGATTTATATACCGGAAGCCATTCCTCATATTATAAGATGGGTTCATGCTATTATAAAGTAAGATGGAAACTGCAAAGTGATGCTTATAGTGGCAGCATAAGTTGGAAAAATATTGATTGACAATGCTCTTAGAGTAAAATTATAGTTGGCAAGAAAATGCTAATGTTGTTGAGATATTAAAAAAAACGTGCTATTATTCTTTGCAAAAGATATTTATATAGCAGGTTAATAATTGCTGAACAAAGAAGGAGAAGGTAAATGAAAAACAAAAGCAAAAGAACAATAAGGAGAATACTTGCATTGGCATTGTCGATTGTTATGACATTTGCACTACTGCCGGTTATTATGCCACAAAGCACTATGAATGTGCAGGCAGCCACACTTCAAGGGCCTAGGACAGACAGTAATGGTGTTGTTACCTATGACTGTGTGTGGTTTGGAAGCTATCCGCAGGCTGAGGTTATAACTACAGCCATGAGTAAGGATTATTGGGCTATAGAAAGTGAGTACTTAAGGGACGGAGATTTAATAGTAAATGACAGCCTATATCAGACACTTCAAAAAGCCACAGGCTGGGATGCTGCCGGTGATATCACTTTGCCGGGCGGTGACAGATATCGTAGGATAAAGAAGGGGGATGCGACAGCTGCGCCTGATGGATGGTTAGGTCAGTATAACTGGTCAGATGACAGTACATATCACTACTTCAAGTATCAGCCAATCAAGTGGAGAGTATTATCTGTAAGTGGCAGTGAGGCATTGCTTCTGGCAGATAAAGGTTTAGATGACCGGGAATATAATAAAATTTATTCAGCTGTCACATGGGAGACATGTATACTTAGAAGCTGGTTGAATGGTTATGGAAACGAGAATAACAGTTTTATCAATAAGGCATTTAATACGCAGGAAAGAGCTGCAATTAAAACAAAGACGCTTCAGAATAAGGATAATCCGGAGTATGGAACAGCAGGTGGAAATGCTACAAAGGATAAGGTATTCCTACTATCATATGAGGATACTGTAAATCCAACATATGGATTCTCATCTGATTCATATATGGGTTATAAAGCAAGAAGGATACAGGCCAGTACATATGCCAAAGCCATGGGAACTTGGTGGGATGCCTATACAGAATATTCAGGCTACAGCAACAGTATGTGGTGGCTGCGGTCGCCGGGTGTTAATTCTTATGTTGCAATGACTGTGAGCGACGGCGGCGTCGTCAATCGCTATGGTCATGGCGTCAGCTGCCCCAACCTTGACGCTTTGGTGCCCGCTTTGTATCTGAATCTTTCATCTTCTAATCTGTACAGCTATGCAG
>JBJEMQ010000166.1:0-2475 GCA_051879755.1 Coprococcus sp.
AAAAAACAATCGGTAAGGGAAAACCGATTGTTTTTTATTTGCCTTTTTAATTTTTGCCTTCTACAAACCAGTATGTATATTCTTTAATAAAGGGTACAACTGTTTGTATACCTCATATCTTTCATTATACTTTTCTACTGTCAAAAGGTCCGGATATACAGTATCCTTTACTCTGACTATAGATTTTGCTGCCTCTTTTACATCGCTATATGTACCACAGGCAACTGCTGCAAGCATCGCTGCCCCATATGCCGGTCCTTCTTCTACCATAAGCGTACTAATAGGCATATTCATTACATTTGCAATAATCTTTCTCCATAATGGGCTCTTTGCACCACCACCACAAATAGTCGATGAAGCAACATTTATGTCCATTTGTCTTATGATTTCAAGAGAATCGCGAAGTCCATATGCTACACCTTCAAATACAGCCTGTGTCATATCACTTCGTGTATTTTCCATTCCCAGTCCGATAAATGCTCCTCTTGCATATGGATCGTTATGAGGAGAACGCTCCCCCATAAGATACGGAAGAAAATATACATTATTATTTCCTAACTCATCTATATGTTTCTGCTCTTCCATATAGTTTTTTGTATTCAATATATCCTCTGTCCACCATTTATTACAGGCTGCTGCTGACAGCATACAGCCCATTATATGATAACCACCTGTCGCATGTACAAATGAATGAAGTGCATTATTGTTACCTACTGTAAAAATGTCATTTGCCACAAATATAGTGCCGCTTGTTCCAACTGATATATTGCAGCCACCGGCATCTACAGTACCGGTTCCTATAGCTGCTGCCGCATTATCTCCGGCACCTGCCGCAACCATACACTTTTCTTTAAGACCAATCTCACAAGCCACATCGCTACGGATATATCCTACAGGCTCATAACTCTCATATAATTCTGGCAACATATCCTCTCTTATATTACATACTTCAAGCATATCAGAAGACCAGCATTTATTCTTAACGTCAAGTAACAGCATTCCTGATGCATCTGAATAATCTGTTGTGAACTCACCTGTCAGACGATATATAAGATAATCCTTTGGAAGCATTATCTTTTTTATTTTTGCAAAATTCTCAGGTTCATTATTCTTAAGCCACAAAAGCTTCGGAGCCGTAAAGCCTGCAAATGCTATATTAGCTGTAGCATTTACAAGTTTCTGTTTTCCTATCTCATTGTTAAGATACTCTGTCTCTGCCTGAGTACGTCCATCATTCCAAAGTATAGCAGGTCTTATAACTTCGTCACTTTCATCAAGTATTACAAGTCCATGCATCTGACCGCCTACACTTAAACCTCTTAGCAGGCTGCTGTCATATCCTGACAGCAACTCCTTTATACCTGATATGCTTTGTATATACCAGTCCTCCGGATTTTGTTCACTCCACCCTGTATGTGGTATACTAAGCGGATATTCTCTGGAGATTATTTTAATAACCTCCCCTTCCTCATTCATCAGCAGCAGCTTAACTGCCGATGTACCTAAATCTACACCTATATAGAACATATACAACTCCTCATAAATAAGTATTATCCCACACTTAGTTCCGCCAGTACGTCATCCTATGCAAACGGATTTTCTGAAGGATATGGAATTCCGGCAGGATGATTATAGTCTATATCTTCATATGGAATATCCAGATATCTGAACACCTCAAATAACTGCTTACCAAAATGGCCGAATGCTACTGCGCCATGATGAGGATAATTCTTCTCAATTAAAACATTTCTATAGAAACGTCCCATCTCATGAATAGCAAATACACCAATAGCTCCAAATGACCTTGTAGCTACAGGAAGTACTTCTCCCTCTGCTACATATGCACGAAGGAGCCCATCTGATGTACTCTGAAGTCTGAAAAAAGTTATATCTCCCGGTAATATATCTCCTTCCAGAGTTCCATTTGTCACCTCTTCCGGAAGACTTCTTGCCATAATCATCTGATTTCGCATCTCACAGCCGTTAAGCTTTCTGGCATTTGTATTACCACAATGGAAGCCCATAAATGTATCTCTGTGCTTATATGGATACTTTCCTTCAATCGACTCCTTATACATGTCAGCAGGAACCGAATTATTAATATCAAGAAGTGTAACAATATCCTGACTCACACATGTACCTATATATTCACTAAGTGCACCATATATATCAACTTCACATGATACAGGTATTCCCATACCTGTTAGTCTGCTGTTTACATAGCATGGCACAAAACCAAACTGTGTCTGGAATGCCGGCCAGCATTTTCCTGCTATTGCAACATATTTTCTGCTGCCCTTATGATTTTCTACCCAGTCAAGAAGTGTCAACTCATATTGTGCCAGCTTTTCTAATATTTCAGGTTTCTTATTACCGCACCCCAGTTCTGACTCCATATCCTTTACGACATCTGCTATACTCGGCGGTCAGGCCCGGCGGGTGGCTCTGGCCCGTGCCCTGGTGCACCCGGGGGAG
>JBJEMQ010000167.1:0-10452 GCA_051879755.1 Coprococcus sp.
ATGGATTGATTATTGCTTTTCATAATATTGTCATATTGAAGAATATGAGGAATGATGGTATTTGCGTCGGATATAGTATTTGCAATCTTGTGTACTTTAATGCATTCGCGAAATTTATTTAAAAAATCCATAAAATTACCCCCTTTAATTACATAAAAGTGTTGTACCATATAAAATTTTAACTGAAAAATGTATGTAAATCTACATAAAAAATGCACAAGTAATGTCAAAAAAAGGTACAGCGGTATAACAAAATAGATAAAAAGAACAATAATAGACTATATTACGCAATAATAGATGATGACAATTTAATTAATTTTAGTATAATTAGTATTAAATTAATTAATACCAAGTTAATTAATTACTACATAACTTAATTCATTTTTATTGGAGGTAAAGACTATGAAGTTAAAGAAAGTGGCAGCTGTATCTATGGCAGCTGCAATGGTTATGTCTTTGGCAGCTTGTGGTGATAAGGCTGAAAATAGTACAGAGGCTACTACAAGTGCTGATACAGAGGCTACTACAGCAGCAGAAGGTGATTCTTCTGAAGATGCAACTACTGAAGAAAGTGGTAACGAAGGTTCAGGAGAGCTTTCATATGCATCAATCAAGCTTGGTGAGGATTACACAGATCTTACAGCTACAATCAAGGTTCTTACAAACAGAACAGATATGCTTGAAGATGGATATGCTGGAAAAGGCTTTAAAGAGTATGTTGAGGAATTCAACAAGGTATATCCAAACATCACAGTAGAGTATGAAGGAATTACAGATTATGCTAATGATGCACTCCTTCGTCTTCAGGGTGAGGATTGGGGAGATATCATGATGATTCCTGCAATCGACAAGGATCAGCTTCCTACATACTTCTTATCATATGGTGATTTGACAACAATGGATAGCCTTATTCAGTTTGCTACAGATAAGGAATATGATGGCCAGGTATATGGTATCCCTTCAACAGGAAATGCAAATGGTATAGTTTACAACAAGAAGGTATTTGAACAGGCAGGTATTACAGAGCTTCCTAAGACACCTGATGAATTCATCGATGCTTTACAGAAGATTAAAGATAATACAGATGCAATTCCTCTTTACACAAACTATGCAGCAGGCTGGACATTTGAACAGTGGGAGCCACATATTTCAGGTACAGCAACAGGTAAGTCAGATTACATGAATCAGACTCTTCTTCATACAGCAGCACCATTTACAGATCCAGGTGATGGAACAGGTGCATACAATGTATACAAGATTCTTTATGATGCAGTTGCAAAGGGACTTACAGAAGATGACTACTCAACAACTGACTGGGAAGGCAGCAAGGGTATGATTAACAACGGAGAAATCGGATGTATGGTACTCGGTTCATGGGCATTCCCACAGATGCAGGCAGGCGGACCAAATCCTGATGATATCGGTTACATGCCATTCCCTATTACTGTAAATGGCAAGCAGTATGCATCAGCAGGTCCTAACTACGGCTATGGTATCAACGTAAAGGCATCAGATGACAATAAGATTGCATCTATGATATATGTTAAGTGGTTAACAGAGGAGTCACACTTTGCATACAATGAAGGTGGTATTCCTATTGCTAAGTCAGAAACAGAATGGCCAGAGGTATATTCAGTATTTAATGATGTAGAGCTTGTAACAGATGATCCAGCAGTTGCAGGTGAGGAGAAGCTTAAGGATACATTGAATGCTGATTCAGAACTTATGTTAAACAATGGTGGTTCTGAGAAGATGAAGGTACTTGTTGAAGAAGCAGCTTCAGGCGGAAAGTCATTTGATGACATTATGGCAGAGTGGAACCAGAAGTGGTCAGATGCACAGGTAGCAAATGGTGTAGAGCAGAAGTACTAAGATAAAAAAACTCTAAATACACAAAACTTAAAGGGCGGGGGCAGACTCCCCGCCTTTTTTAAGAAAAAGGAAAGCAAGTGTAAGAGAAAAATTAGGTTATGTATAAAGTCGGATTTACAGAGATAATGGAGGTTGAGATATGGCACAATGGTTGAAAAGGGGGAAAACGCAGAGGGCAATAGTTATCATTACCTTTGCATTTATACCACTGCTCTTGTTGTTTGTATTTACGTATTTACCATTTGGAGAAATGGTGTCATTTAGTTTTTATAAGATGAAATATGTCGGACCAAAGGAATGGGTAGGCTGGGATAACTACAAGGCAATATTCCAAAGAGATGACATAATAGGAGCGTTGAAGCTGAGTTTGTACTACATGGTAGGAGCAGTGCTTCAGATAGCCCTTGCACTTTATCTTGCAGTAATATTAAGTATGAAAATAAAGGGAGGAAATATCTGGAAAGGATTTATCTTCTTCCCATATTTGATAAATGGTATCGCAATAGGATTTATTTTTAAGTTTTTCTTTACAAGAGGATATGTGTTTGATACCGTACTTCAATGGTGTGGTTTCCAACTGGATAACCTTCCATACTGGTTAAAAGACCAATCGGTAAATAACTGGTCGCTGGTAGGTACATCTATATGGAGATATGTAGGACAGAACATGGTATTGTTCATAGGAGCAATGATGTCAATAGACCAGGATTTGTATGAAGCAGCAGCGCTTGATGGAGCAAATAAATGGCAACAGTTTAAATACATTATTCTTCCTGGTATAAAGACAATAGTAACGCTTAACGTAATTTTGTCAATTACAGGTTCGTTGTCAGCATTTGAAGCACCATACGTTATAACAGGTGGTTCGAATGGAACAGGAACATATTTTGTAATCATGGACAGAATAGCACATACACAGCAAAAGCTGGGACTTGCATCGGCGATGGCGGTATTCCTGCTGCTGATAATATTTGTATGTAAGGTTTTACAGGAGCTGTTCTTTAAGTTTATGTTCAGGAATGCAAATGCGGAAGACCAGAAGGTTACATTTAGGGAAGCCCGCAGAATAAAGAAAGAGACAAAGAAATATGTAGCAGAGCTTAGAGCAGCTCAGGCACAGCGCGGAGGTGGAAGCAGATGAAAAAAAGACGTAAGAAGATGAAAGCCGGAGCAATTGCATGGACAATCGTAAAGTATTTTTCAGTAGTGTTCTTTTCATTTGCTGCAGTTCTTCCGATAGTATCCTGTGTAATAACAGCATTTAAGACAGAGGAAGAGTATAAAGGAACAAGTGTTATGACCATGCCGGAGAGCTGGTTCAATTTTGATAACTTTACAACAGCCTTCAAAAGTGCAAACATGCTGACAGCGTTTAGGAATTCAGGAATAATACTTATATTTGTATTGTTGGGCTCAGTTATAATAGGAACCCAGCTGGCATATGTACTTAACCGTTTTAAGTTTGTAGGTAATACACTTATTCGTAACCTGTTCACATTTGCGGCATTACTTCCGGCAATATCAATGCAGGTAGCAGTATATAAGATAATGATAACACTTGGATTTATAAATAAAATGTATGGATATATCATAATGATGATGGGTACAGACGTTATATCGATATATATTTTCATACAGTTCTTTGAAAATATATCAACGACGATAGATGAATCCGCATATCTTGATGGTGCATCATACTTTAAGATTTATTACAAGATATTACTGCCACTTTTAAAACCGGCAATAGTAACATCTGTAATCTTGAAGGGAGCAAACACATACAATGAGTATTACTGTGCAAGTCTTTATCTTCAGGATAAAGCAAAGCTTTGTACGGTATCAACAGCGCTTCGTACTTTTACAGGCCCACTGGGAAGCAAGTATAACCTGATATGTGCAGGCGTTATTATGTCCATGTTGCCGGTACTGATTATATTTATATTATGTCAGAAGCAGATTTATTCCGGAATTGCGGCAGGAGCAGTAAAGGGATAAAAAAATAGAAAAAAGGAGACAACATAAATGAGCAAATATACAATGATTAGCGAGCCTGTAAAGAATATACCGTGGCAGGAGAAGCCGGATAACCTAAAAGGAGCACCGGTGTGGAGATATAAAGAAAATCCGATTATCAACAGAAACCCGATAGAAGGAGTAGCGAGGATATTCAACAGTGCTGTTATTCCGTATGAAGGAGCATTTATCGGAGTGTTCAGAGGAGAACAGACAAATGGAATTCCATATATATATCTTGGAAGAAGTGAAGATGGAATTCACTGGAACTTTGACAAGGACAAAATAGATTTTGTAGATGAAAATGGTGAAAGTTTCATGCCTATTTATGCGTATGACCCAAGACTTGTAAAGGTAGAGGATACGTATTATGTAATCTGGTGTCAGGATTTTTATGGAGCAGCAATAGGTATGGCAAAAACAAAGGATTTTAAGAGCTTTGTACGTGTAGAGAATCCGTTTTTACCATTTAATAGAAATGCAGTACTGTTTCCAAGAAAGATAAATGATAAGTTTATGATGCTGTCACGTCCGTCAGACAGTGGACATACACCATTTGGAGATATCTTTATAAGTGAAAGTAAGGATATGGTGTACTGGGGAAAACACAGACATGTAATGGGCAAGAGCTCAGAGTGGTGGGAATCTCTTAAGATAGGAGGAGGAGCAGCACCGATAGAAACAAGCGAGGGATGGCTGTTATTCTACCATGGAGTATCAGGAACATGTAATGGATATGTATATTCTATAGGAGGAGCAATATTGGATATAGATAATCCATCGAAAGTAAAATATAGATGTGAGAATTTCCTGCTTACTCCGGAAGAATGGTATGAGGAAAGAGGCTTTGTGCCGAATGTATGCTTCCCATGTGCAACATTGCATGATCCGGAGACAGGAAAAATAGCATTGTATTATGGAGCTGCAGACAGCTATGTAGGACTTGCATTTACAACACTTGATGAAATAATTGACTATATCAAAGATAACAGTGTAGTGCGTGAGTCAGATACAGAAGAAGGCAGAAGATAAAGAAAAATATGGTGAGGAGCGTAAAAAAATCGCTGCTTTATAAGAGAATACCAGAGGGTTTTTATTTGAATCCTCTGGTGTTTTTTATTTACCACAAAACTCCTGTGATTTAAGTTGGATGGATAATTCCTTACTAGCTGTAAGGGATATTAACCATAAATATATTGTAGTAGGAGATGAATGTAAAAACTAAATTGATATGAGCAAAATCTTTTATTAAATTATAAAGACTTTACTTGAATTTTGGAAATTTGCAGATGAAAATGTCGATAGTGTTGACGCACATTTTGTAGCAAGAATGCAGGAGCGTGTTTGAATTAATAAGGGAAACTCTATACTATAAAATATGAGGAGAAGTATTTCATATATAGAATTTGTTTATCCGTTTAAAATATATAAAATTAACCTAAGAAACTATAGAAATAATACAAAAGATAAATTTCATATAAAAAAATTAAGTAAAATCACATGAAAAATGCACAAGTATTTTTCTACAAAAAAAGACGGAATATAACAAAATATATAAAAAAGACAATAATGAGATATAATATACAATAATAGATGATGACATTTTAATTAATACTAGTATAATAAGTATTAAGTTAATTATTTAACACATAACTTAATTTATTTCAATTTGGAGGTAAAAACTATGAAGTTAAAGAAAGTGGCAGCTGTATCTATGGCAGCTGCAATGGTTATGTCTTTGGCAGCTTGTGGTGATAAGGCTGAAAATAGTACAGAGGCTACTACAAGTGCTGATACAGAGGCTACTACAGCAGCAGAAGGTGATTCTTCTGAAGATGCAACTACTGAAGAAAGTGGTAACGAAGGTTCAGGAGAGCTTTCATATGCATCAATCAAGCTTGGTGAGGATTACACAGATCTTACAGCTACAATCAAGGTTCTTACAAACAGAACAGATATGCTTGAAGATGGATATGCTGGAAAAGGCTTTAAAGAGTATGTTGAGGAATTCAACAAGGTATATCCAAACATCACAGTAGAGTATGAAGGAATTACAGATTATGCTAATGATGCACTCCTTCGTCTTCAGGGTGAGGATTGGGGAGATATCATGATGATTCCTGCAATCGACAAGGATCAGCTTCCTACATACTTCTTATCATATGGTGATTTGACAACAATGGATAGCCTTATTCAGTTTGCTACAGATAAGGAATATGATGGCCAGGTATATGGTATCCCTTCAACAGGAAATGCAAATGGTATAGTTTACAACAAGAAGGTATTTGAACAGGCAGGTATTACAGAGCTTCCTAAGACACCTGATGAATTCATCGATGCTTTACAGAAGATTAAAGATAATACAGATGCAATTCCTCTTTACACAAACTATGCAGCAGGCTGGACATTTGAACAGTGGGAGCCACATATTTCAGGTACAGCAACAGGTAAGTCAGATTACATGAATCAGACTCTTCTTCATACAGCAGCACCATTTACAGATCCAGGTGATGGAACAGGTGCATACAATGTATACAAGATTCTTTATGATGCAGTTGCAAAGGGACTTACAGAAGATGACTACTCAACAACTGACTGGGAAGGCAGCAAGGGTATGATTAACAACGGAGAAATCGGATGTATGGTACTCGGTTCATGGGCATTCCCACAGATGCAGGCAGGCGGACCAAATCCTGATGATATCGGTTACATGCCATTCCCTATTACTGTAAATGGCAAGCAGTATGCATCAGCAGGTCCTAACTACGGCTATGGTATCAACGTAAAGGCATCAGATGACAATAAGATTGCATCTATGATATATGTTAAGTGGTTAACAGAGGAGTCACACTTTGCATACAATGAAGGTGGTATTCCTATTGCTAAGTCAGAAACAGAATGGCCAGAGGTATATTCAGTATTTAATGATGTAGAGCTTGTAACAGATGATCCAGCAGTTGCAGGTGAGGAGAAGCTTAAGGATACATTGAATGCTGATTCAGAACTTATGTTAAACAATGGTGGTTCTGAGAAGATGAAGGTACTTGTTGAAGAAGCAGCTTCAGGCGGAAAGTCATTTGATGACATTATGGCAGAGTGGAACCAGAAGTGGTCAGATGCACAGGTAGCAAATGGTGTAGAGCAGAAGTACTAAGATAAAAAAACTCTAAATACACAAAACTTAAAGGGCGGGGGCAGACTCCCCGCCTTTTTTAAGAAAAAGGAAAGCAAGTGTAAGAGAAAAATTAGGTTATGTATAAAGTCGGATTTACAGAGATAATGGAGGTTGAGATATGGCACAATGGTTGAAAAGGGGGAAAACGCAGAGGGCAATAGTTATCATTACCTTTGCATTTATACCACTGCTCTTGTTGTTTGTATTTACGTATTTACCATTTGGAGAAATGGTGTCATTTAGTTTTTATAAGATGAAATATGTCGGACCAAAGGAATGGGTAGGCTGGGATAACTACAAGGCAATATTCCAAAGAGATGACATAATAGGAGCGTTGAAGCTGAGTTTGTACTACATGGTAGGAGCAGTGCTTCAGATAGCCCTTGCACTTTATCTTGCAGTAATATTAAGTATGAAAATAAAGGGAGGAAATATCTGGAAAGGATTTATCTTCTTCCCATATTTGATAAATGGTATCGCAATAGGATTTATTTTTAAGTTTTTCTTTACAAGAGGATATGTGTTTGATACCGTACTTCAATGGTGTGGTTTCCAACTGGATAACCTTCCATACTGGTTAAAAGACCAATCGGTAAATAACTGGTCGCTGGTAGGTACATCTATATGGAGATATGTAGGACAGAACATGGTATTGTTCATAGGAGCAATGATGTCAATAGACCAGGATTTGTATGAAGCAGCAGCGCTTGATGGAGCAAATAAATGGCAACAGTTTAAATACATTATTCTTCCTGGTATAAAGACAATAGTAACGCTTAACGTAATTTTGTCAATTACAGGTTCGTTGTCAGCATTTGAAGCACCATACGTTATAACAGGTGGTTCGAATGGAACAGGAACATATTTTGTAATCATGGACAGAATAGCACATACACAGCAAAAGCTGGGACTTGCATCGGCGATGGCGGTATTCCTGCTGCTGATAATATTTGTATGTAAGGTTTTACAGGAGCTGTTCTTTAAGTTTATGTTCAGGAATGCAAATGCGGAAGACCAGAAGGTTACATTTAGGGAAGCCCGCAGAATAAAGAAAGAGACAAAGAAATATGTAGCAGAGCTTAGAGCAGCTCAGGCACAGCGCGGAGGTGGAAGCAGATGAAAAAAAGACGTAAGAAGATGAAAGCCGGAGCAATTGCATGGACAATCGTAAAGTATTTTTCAGTAGTGTTCTTTTCATTTGCTGCAGTTCTTCCGATAGTATCCTGTGTAATAACAGCATTTAAGACAGAGGAAGAGTATAAAGGAACAAGTGTTATGACCATGCCGGAGAGCTGGTTCAATTTTGATAACTTTACAACAGCCTTCAAAAGTGCAAACATGCTGACAGCGTTTAGGAATTCAGGAATAATACTTATATTTGTATTGTTGGGCTCAGTTATAATAGGAACCCAGCTGGCATATGTACTTAACCGTTTTAAGTTTGTAGGTAATACACTTATTCGTAACCTGTTCACATTTGCGGCATTACTTCCGGCAATATCAATGCAGGTAGCAGTATATAAGATAATGATAACACTTGGATTTATAAATAAAATGTATGGATATATCATAATGATGATGGGTACAGACGTTATATCGATATATATTTTCATACAGTTCTTTGAAAATATATCAACGACGATAGATGAATCCGCATATCTTGATGGTGCATCATACTTTAAGATTTATTACAAGATATTACTGCCACTTTTAAAACCGGCAATAGTAACATCTGTAATCTTGAAGGGAGCAAACACATACAATGAGTATTACTGTGCAAGTCTTTATCTTCAGGATAAAGCAAAGCTTTGTACGGTATCAACAGCGCTTCGTACTTTTACAGGCCCACTGGGAAGCAAGTATAACCTGATATGTGCAGGCGTTATTATGTCCATGTTGCCGGTACTGATTATATTTATATTATGTCAGAAGCAGATTTATTCCGGAATTGCGGCAGGAGCAGTAAAGGGATAAAAAAATAGAAAAAAGGAGACAACATAAATGAGCAAATATACAATGATTAGCGAGCCTGTAAAGAATATACCGTGGCAGGAGAAGCCGGATAACCTAAAAGGAGCACCGGTGTGGAGATATAAAGAAAATCCGATTATCAACAGAAACCCGATAGAAGGAGTAGCGAGGATATTCAACAGTGCTGTTATTCCGTATGAAGGAGCATTTATCGGAGTGTTCAGAGGAGAACAGACAAATGGAATTCCATATATATATCTTGGAAGAAGTGAAGATGGAATTCACTGGAACTTTGACAAGGACAAAATAGATTTTGTAGATGAAAATGGTGAAAGTTTCATGCCTATTTATGCGTATGACCCAAGACTTGTAAAGGTAGAGGATACGTATTATGTAATCTGGTGTCAGGATTTTTATGGAGCAGCAATAGGTATGGCAAAAACAAAGGATTTTAAGAGCTTTGTACGTGTAGAGAATCCGTTTTTACCATTTAATAGAAATGCAGTACTGTTTCCAAGAAAGATAAATGATAAGTTTATGATGCTGTCACGTCCGTCAGACAGTGGACATACACCATTTGGAGATATCTTTATAAGTGAAAGTAAGGATATGGTGTACTGGGGAAAACACAGACATGTAATGGGCAAGAGCTCAGAGTGGTGGGAATCTCTTAAGATAGGAGGAGGAGCAGCACCGATAGAAACAAGCGAGGGATGGCTGTTATTCTACCATGGAGTATCAGGAACATGTAATGGATATGTATATTCTATAGGAGGAGCAATATTGGATATAGATAATCCATCGAAAGTAAAATATAGATGTGAGAATTTCCTGCTTACTCCGGAAGAATGGTATGAGGAAAGAGGCTTTGTGCCGAATGTATGCTTCCCATGTGCAACATTGCATGATCCGGAGACAGGAAAAATAGCATTGTATTATGGAGCTGCAGACAGCTATGTAGGACTTGCATTTACAACACTTGATGAAATAATTGACTATATCAAAGATAACAGTGTAGTGCGTGAGTCAGATACAGAAGAAGGCAGAAGATAAAGAAAAATATGGTGAGGAGCGTAAAAAAAACGCTACTTTATAAGAGAATACCAGAGGGTTTTTGTTTGAATCCTCTGGTGTTATTATATATGCCAAACATAGTGAAAAAAATATATATATGAGAAAACGTGATTTTTAAACCGCTATATGTGGATTATATTATAAATTAGTCGGATACAATTAAAAGGAGTAGCATATGGAATATATAAAAGGATTTACATTTAGTCCATTTTCAAAACGAGGGAGTCTGACTGGTGAAGATGTATATCGAAGTTTGGATGCAATGAAAGAACGTACAAATGCAAATTTTGTAATTTTTGCACCAAATGGACTTCAACAAACAGCGCAGTCAGAGAATATTTCGTTTC
>JBJEMQ010000168.1:0-2450 GCA_051879755.1 Coprococcus sp.
AATGCCGCATAACCCATTGCCATATAATACATTGCAGCCGGCAGATATACCATCATTAGTACCTTTATCAATATAAAAAACATCAAACCAGTTTCCGGTATCCTTTGCTATAACTCTGGCTGCTGTTTTGTTATAATCAGCATATTGTTGATCAAGTCTGTAAAGATTTTGAAGTCTTTCCAACTCATATGATTCCTGTTGATATTTTGTAAGCTCAGACTGATAGGCAGTTAGCTGTTCTTTAAGTTCTTCATTTTCTTCTAATAAAGAGTCATAATTTCTCAGGGCATCTGACTTGCTTTCTACCCAGCTTCCAACGCAATTGACTCCTTTTTGCATAGGCTGGATAAATGCATTTGCAAAATCCCTGACAGGTTTAAATATTCCGTCAAAAAATAATGACAGTACCATAAGCAGTACGCACAATATGGTAAGTGCAAGCAATAGATATTTTGGTGTTATCTCTATTCTTTTATGATTTCTGTTTCGACTTCGTTTCATGTAATAATCCTCGTTCTGCCAGACTTACATAACATTTGTTTCCAAGTATAATATGGTCTGACAATTCTATATCTATTAATTTACCGGCTTCATATATACGTTTGGTCAAAATCAAATCTTCTCTGCTTGGAGTTGGATCTCCTGAGGGATGATTATGTATAAGTATTATGAAAACTGCATTAGATTTAAGAGCTTCAATGAATATGCTGCGAGGTGACACAAGCGATTGGTTAACAGTACCTTGTGTAAGCTTTATATCCTTAAGAAGATGGTGCTTTGAGTCAAATAAGAGCACATAAACACATTCCTGCTCCAGATATCTGGTATTTTCCATAAAATAATCTGCTATACTTGCAGGTGAGGAAAACGATATAAAAGGTTTATATAATGCTTTGCTCATACGTCTTGAAAATTCGGCAAGACACATAAGCTGAAGTGCCTTTATCCGGCCTACGCCTTCTATTTTTGTAAGCTCTTTTTCTTCCAAAAAATTAAGTCCGACAATGCCTTTATGTATGGTGTGTGCATCGAGCACTCTGTAGGCTACATCAAGAGCATTGTTATTTTTGCTGCCTGACCTTATTATGATTGCAAGAAGCTCTGCATCAGACAGGGATGATATACCATATTTCATTCCCTTTTCATAAGGCCTTTCTGTTTCTGACATTTCTTTCATGGTCATTCTTTTCATGGTTATTCCTCCTTTGCTGCCTCTCCAAGCACATAATGAGAAATATCCTTAAATCAATTAACTAATCTACCACACTATAAGGTTCTTTTCCACCATTTTTTGCAATGACATTATAATTCCGTATTTTGCATGCTGATAAGTAAGTCCGCCTTGGAAATATACTGCATATGGTTCCCTCATAGGGGCATCGGCAGAAAGTTCTATGGAAGAGCCTGATACAAATGCGCCGGCAGCCATAATAACCGGTGAATCATAACCCGGCATATCCCATGGAACAGGTTTTACATAGCTATCTACAGGTGCAGCAGCCTGAATACCTTCACAGAAAGCTACTACTCTCTCAGGTGAGCCGAGTTCTACAGCCTGTATAATATCATATCTGGTTTCTGACATATTTGGAACTGATTTAAAACCAAGCCGCTCATATACATTTGCAGCAAATATAGCGCCTTTAAGTGCTGATGCTGTAACAGAAGGTGCCATAAATAATCCCTGGGCAAATGCTTTTGTATTATTAAGTGAAGCACCTACCTCTTTACCAAGTCCCGGTGTAGTAAGTCGGAAAGATGCATTTTCAACATATTCCTTTTTGCCACATATATATCCGCCTATAGGTGCAAGTCCACCGCCGGGATTTTTAATTAGAGAACCCACAACAAGGTCTGCACCATAGTCGGATGGTTCTTTATCCTGAACAAATTCTCCATAGCAGTTATCGACAAGACAAATAATATCATCTCTGATTGACTTTACAAATCTTATAGCTTCACCTATCTGCTCTACTGAAAGAGTAGGTCTTACAGCATAACCTTTGGAGCGCTGTATCTCAATAAGTTTTGTTCTGCTGTTTATGGCATTTCTGATACCTTCAAAATCAAAGCTGCCATCCGGAAGTAAATCTACCTGAGCATATGTTACACCATACTCAGCCAAAGAACCCCTTGATTCTCTGATACCTATTATTTCATCAAGTGTATCATAGGGCTTGCCTGCTATTGCAAGTATTTCATCGCCTGGTCTTAAATTACCGAACATAGCTACACATAATGCATGTGTTCCGCATGTTATCTGACTTCTTACAAGTGCGTCTTCTGTATGAAATACATCGGCATATATATTCTCTAAAGCATCGCGTCCTTCATCAGTATATCCGTATCCTGATGAACCGGCGAAATGAGCTTCGGAAAGTCGGTTTTTCTGCATGGCGAGCAGTACCTTCATCTGATTAATTTCACAAATTTTATCTATATTTGAAAAT
>JBJEMQ010000169.1:0-2445 GCA_051879755.1 Coprococcus sp.
CTGCCAATGAGGTCCGGTTATTGCTCCAAACTGATTGATTGGTATGGATACAACATCTATCTTTTCATAATTTGCTTCGAAAAACTTCCATACCGAACTGCATGTATTTTCTGACAGCTTATCATCTGAATCCATAAAATTAATATATTTGCCCTCAGCATACTGCAAGCCAAGATTTCTTGTAGACGATACGCCCCCATTTTCCTTGTGCTTTACTACTATATTACCCGGATATCTGTCTGCATAATAATTACATATCTCAAGCGAATTATCAGTACTGCCGTCATCCACAAGAACTATCTGTATATTCTTTTTAAAACCTATATCCTGAAGCAGAAGACTCTCTATAGTTTCTCCCAGATAAGCTTCGGCATTATATACAGCTATAACCATCGTAAAGCCAAACGGGTAACTTTCATTCATATTCTCTGAAGTTATTCTTGGCATGCCCTTCTTTTTCTGCTCGCAAAATGCTTTATCACCAAATATAAGGTTCAGTCCATCATTTGTTGCACCTATATAAAGTAACGCCTGCAAATCACCTATGCTGTATGAAGCGATATATCTGTCACTGTCATAATAAATTGCAGATGGCTCGGCGTCTGTTTTAACAATCCTTTTTGCCCTTATCCTAAAATAATAATAGAATCCTCCCTTTTGGGCAGCCATATATACCCTGTAATTTTCTTCCTGGTTATAATTAACATTTTCCAGATTCAAAATATTGTTATCATTATCTTTTTCAATACTGATTACCTGTTTTTTCTCATCCTTGTCCGAAACCAGCACAATACAGGACACAGCTCCTGCGATATCTTCACTGTCGATAAGACTAAAAACCATCTTGTCTCCAGACACTTCTTTTACATCTATATATCTTGCCCCCTGCGGTTTAACATTCGGATTAATTACATATTCTTCGACAGCCGGTGCATTTGCATCAAATTTCTGATAAACAACCCCATCCAGTACCCTTTTAATAAACAGCTTGCCATCTTTAGTTGGATATAACCTTACAGATTCCTTGTCGTTAATCCAGTATTCCGTTCTCTTGGCATTTCTCTGAACCTCTTTACACTTTTCGTCATCAAGAATAAGGCTCTCATATTTATTTTTACCGGCATACTTAAATAAAATATCCCAGTACAATCCGTTATAATTTATTTCTGCCAGATCTATAGACGCAGCAGCAGTATAATTCTTGTCAGAACAGCTTATTTCATCAATGGCATACTCATACTCATTCTCTGCATAGCCGCCTGTCTTTCTGCATTTGAATACAATCTTATCCTTTTCATCAATTTTCTTATCTATTTTAAATTGTAATAATAATTTATTACATCTTATTTCTGCCTTTTGTAATTCCATCTCTTCCCTCCAAATGTATACTTATCATCCACTATGATTTTTTCCTGTTCTTAAATATTAAACTGTCCAGTTTCTTCATGGCAATGTCAAAAATCAATGCAATAATAAGCGTAACTATAAATGATGTTATTAAAAATATATATGGTACCTTTGGGACATTATAATGTGCATTTATAAAATCCATAGGCAGTCTCTGCAGTATATATATGCTGAATACATGATTTCCAAAGAACTGCAAAATACCATTATTTATACTGATTTTCATTGAGAAAAGCAGTATAAGCATCATAAACATACATGCCCACAGCTCGTAATACCATACCGACTGTGTATAATTCTTGTGTACCAGATAATAGATTAATCCGCACACACCTATTGCAATAAGCCAGGTCAGCTCATTTCTCATACATATTTTATCAATCTTATCTTTAAACAAAGCATACCACATACCCAAGCAATATGTGAGCATTGTATTATAATAATATCCCGGTCTGTATTTTGAAATATACAAAACAGCTAATATAACAAGCACCGTTGTAACTGCAGCTGCAATATAATGATTCTTTCTAAATATAATGAATGCAACAAATGTAGCAGCATATGCAATAAGTATCGCCAATATATACCAGTTGCTGTTTCCGATAGATTCCCATCCTATAAGCGACCAAAGCACCTTGCTTAATGTCATCTGACGTTTAATTATAAGATTAAGTCCCACAAACATCAATACCGCAATATCAAAATGAAGCAATACTTTCAATATTCGGTTTGTCGGTATCTTCTTTATATAATCTGTACCTTTTTTCATAACAGACTGCATAATCCCATATCCTGAAAAAAACAGAAACGGAACTACTATCATCTGTGCCAGATACGCCTGAAATCCCAGGTAATATTTTGAATTTGCATCAGATAAATGCATATATGCTTTTGCATGACTGAAGAATACCAGCACAACAAATATTCCCTTTATCGCATTTGATTTTTCAAGAGATGCATAATCCTCAAAAAAATTATTTTCCTTTTTTACCTCTGCCCCGATAACACAAAGCAAAACCAGTAATAACAAAAATACTG
>JBJEMQ010000170.1:0-2442 GCA_051879755.1 Coprococcus sp.
AACAAGTCCCTCATGAGTGAGGGATTTAGGGAGTTGAAGTGGACTTGTCCACTTTATTACTACTTTATAGGAATTTTTACACTAAAACAGCTAATAAGCTGCCCCGGAGTTTCGCAGGAGAAACTCTTTGTTTTTAAACTCATATAATATATTGAAAAAAATAATAGGAAGTAATGAATTATGTCATTTTATAGTTATTTTAAGGAGCAGGCTGCTGTTATAAAAGAGCGTGACCCTGCAATTAAAACGAATAAAGAAGTGTTGTTATATCCAAGCTTTTGGGCGATATATCATTACCGTAGGGCTCATAAACTGTATGAGAAAGGCAAATATTACAGAGCCAGAAAGATATCACAAAAGGCTGCAAGGAAAACAGGTATAGAGATACATCCGGGAGCTGTTATAGGCGAAGGATTCTTTATAGACCATGGACATGGTGTAGTAATTGGAGAAACAACTATTATAGGAAATAATGTAACACTATATCAATGTGTAACGCTTGGCGGTACAGGAAAGGAACATGGCAAACGTCATCCTACGTTATGTGATAATGTTATGGTAGGCGTTGGTGCAAAGGTAATAGGTTCATTTACAGTGGGAGAGAATTCCAAGATAGGAGCAAATTCAGTTGTGCTATCAGAGGTGCCGCCAAATTCTACGGTGGTGGGTGTTCCGGGCAGAGTTGTTAAGATGAATGATGTAAAAATTCCTCGCTCAGATATGGATCAGATACATCTGCCTGACCCTGTGCTTAATGATATCAATAGTCTGAAGGATGAAAATGAAGAACTGCACAGGCTGATAGATAATCTGATGCAGATGATAAATAAATAATCTAACAAAATATATGAAAGGAACACATATATCTCATTTTGCTTCTGGATATATGAAAAAGAATAACATGAAAATATTTAATACACTTACAAGAACAAAAGATGAATTTATTCCAATAAACGAAGGAAAAGTTGGAATATATGTGTGTGGACCGACAGTATATGATTATATTCATATAGGAAATGCAAGACCGATGATAGTATTTGATACCTTGAGAAGATATCTGGAATATAAAGGATATGAAGTCAATTATGTATCAAATTTCACTGATGTAGATGATAAGATTATAAAACGTGCAAATGAGCAGAATGTGGATTCAAAGGTTATATCTGAGAGATATATTGAAGAAGCAAAAAAAGATATGGCAGCACTTAATGTACGGGAAGCAACAACTCATCCAAAGGCAACCGAAGAAATTCCTGATATGATAGAAATGGTAAAGGTTCTTATAGAAAAGGAATATGCATATGAGGTGAATGGAACTGTATATTTCAGAACAAGAAAATTCAAGGACTATGGTAAGCTTTCTAAGAAAAATATAGATGACCTTCGTTCCGGAAACAGAGATTTGCTTGTTTCAGGAGAAAATGAAAAAGAAGACCCGTTGGATTTTGTTTTATGGAAGCCTAAGAAAGAAGGCGAACCATCATGGCAGTCTCCTTGGGGAGAGGGAAGACCCGGCTGGCATCTTGAATGCTCAGTTATGTCCAAGAAGTATATAGGTGATGTAATCGATATTCATGCCGGTGGTGAAGACTTGATATTCCCTCATCATGAGAATGAAATAGCCCAGTCAGAAGCTGCAAATGGCACAGAGTTTGCAAGATATTGGATGCATAATGGCTTTCTTAAGATAAATAATGAGAAAATGTCAAAATCTCTGGGCAACTTTTTCACAGTACGTGAGATAGCAGAAAAATATCCTCTTCAGGTAATAAGATTTTTTATGCTGTCTGCTCATTACAGAAGTCCTTTGAATTTCTCTGCTGATCTGGTTGAGGCTTCAAAGAATGGTCTGGATAGAATTCTTACAGCAGTAGATAAGCTGCGCACTATCAATTCTACAGATTCTGAAGACGAGGATGAGGCTGTTGAGAAAGAACTTATGACATATGTTTCAAGATTTGATGATGCCATGGATGATGATTTGAATACGGCTGATGCCATATCTGTTATATTTGAGCTGATAAAATATACAAATATCAATATAACAGAGAGTACACCTAAGAAAACAGTAGATCTTGCACTGGCAACTATAGAAAAACTTTGTGATGTACTTGGTATTATTACAGAAAAGGAAGAGGAGCTGCTTGATTCAGATATAGAGGCGCTTATTAATGAAAGGCAGGAAGCAAGAAAAGCAAAGAATTTCGCCAGAGCTGACGAAATAAGAAACATGTTAAGTGATATGGGTATAGTGCTTGAGGATACAAGAGAAGGAGTAAAATGGAAAAGAGCCTAGACAGTTATTTTTCTGATATATTAAATGTGAAATATACAGACCCAAATGAATACTCACCGCTTTCTCTGGCATATATAGGTGACAGTGTATTTGATTTGCTTGTGAAAACTGTTGTTGTCATGGAGAACAATAAGCAGGCATATAAA
>JBJEMQ010000171.1:0-2434 GCA_051879755.1 Coprococcus sp.
AAGCCGGACTTGTCCACAGAAATGTGCTGCTTTTCGCGGAGATTTTTCATGGCGACGCTGACGCTGGATTTCTTAAAGCCCAGTTCATTTGCAATATCGACGGAGCGGACAACGGGAAGCTGTCTGCTCAATATCAGTATGGTTTCCAGATAGTTTTCTGCGGATTCGTTTACAGCCATTTTCTGCCTCGCATTCTGCCGCGTCGGCGGCTTTTCATTCGGGTCATATTTCCATAGATTTTATTTACCCAAGAAAAAGTACAACCAGTATATCATGAATTTGTGAACTGTGCAAATCAATGGGTTTTATAAAAAACTTGACGATTCAAAAAAATTCCGATATAATAGGCACTCGGAAGCGACCGTTTATGTGATAAATGGAGCTGTAAAAAAACAGCCATAAAGAAAAGCTATGGTGATGCCGTAAGGTAACACCATAGCTTTTCTGGTTTTGTAAATCATCTTTGTATAAAATAGAGTCACTTATTAAGCCTATCCGAAAATAGACCGCTAGCAGACTATATCTGCAGGATACTATGCGGCAGCGTTGACAAGCCGCTTCTTTTTGTTGTGGTATTTATAGAGGTTATATCCGCAGGAAATCAGGGTCAACTCCAAAAGAACGCTTTCTTTCCCTCTTCGGAAAAGTCTCTTATAAGCTCTGTCCCATTTGATAATGCCGAATGTTCCTTCTGACTGGATACTTCTGTTCATACACAAAAGAGCTCCGTGAATACATTCCAGATTTGATATTACTTCTTCATGGAACGAAGTGAGTTCCTGATTTATTCTCACTGTACGGTTTCCTTTAGCCGACTTACAGCATTCTGCTTTGTAAGCACATCCTTCACAGCTTTCGCATTCGTATAATTCTTCTGTTCTTCCGTACTTATTGCCCTTAACACGTTTATTGCATTTGAAAGTAAACTTTTTACCATTCGGACAAACCAAATTTCCTTCTGCATCACGTTTAAAGTTTACCGCTCGGTAAGGGTTTGTATGATACTTTTCACTTTTGGTTTCTTTTTCAAACATGGTAAATTTCATGTATTTTTCCATACCATGCTCTTCACAGTACAGATAATTATTATAAGAACCATATCCGGCATCAGCCACCGGATATTTGGGATAGTGTCCGTAGGTTTTCTTATACTTTTCCATAAGCGGGACAAAGCAGTCCTGGTCAGCGGCGTAGGGTTTTACATCAATCACTGCGATGTATTCGTCACAGATGGCAGCCTGTACATTGTAAGCCGGAAGAAGCTGGTCATTTCCCATATAATCCCGTTTGATGCGCATAAAGGTGGCATCGTGGTCGGTTTTGGCATAACTATTTCTGTTTTCACCACAGATTTCGATGTGCTTTGCATAGGTTTTCAGACGTTCCAGATAACCTTCCATCTCTTGATAATGTCTCTGATGAATCGATTTATGATGCCCACGTCCGGTAATAAACTTAGTGATATCAAGGTTTGTTGCCATGCGGTACTGCAAAAGAAGTTCTTCCACGTAATCAACTGCATAAATCTCTCTTTTCTCAAACTTTATTCCCTGATAGCCCAGTACTTCTTCGTTTATCCTGTCTATGAGTGCAGAAAGCTTTTCAAACACCTTATCTCTGTTCCTGACACAGGATTTTTTCCATACCCAGGTGTAACGGTTGGCATTGGCCTCTATTTTTGTCCCGTCAATATATGTGTGTTCTAAGTCTACCTGCTCCTTTTCAAAAATGTACCGGTTGATATCTTCAAAAATTTTTTCAATGGATGTAGTAAGTTCATTACGGATAAAGTTTCCAAAGGTAGCAAAGGACGGAGCTTTCATTCCATCAAGAATATACAGGAAGCGGATATCATTCCGGCAGAGCTTTTCAATATCTCTCAGGGAACTGATTCCTCGCTCCATAAATGCAAAGAGTATCACTTTAAGCAGCTTCTGTGCATCACATCTTGGGCGGCCTGTTCTGTAGTCCTTATCATCTACAAAGTATGGTGTTAGGTCAATGTGATCCACGACTTCACAAAAAGTATATACCGGATCAGAAATGTCGATTAATTTTTCGATTTCCAGTGGCAATTTCAGCTGTCTTGGTGTAAAATTAACACTGGTGTTATTAGTTAGTCGCATAATTAATTATACCAAAAAATCGCTGAAGTCGCACGACCTCAGCGATTTTTTCTTAGAGGAGTTTTTTTACAGCCCCTTTTATTGGCTCGTTATGATAATGATTATTGGTGGAGGTGTCTGTTTTGCAAGAGGGTGCGGGCTTGAATTCTCCCGAGTTACCCATTATACTATAAATAGCCGATTGAATATGGATAGAGGGGGATGAACAGAATGGATTTCTCGGATCAAATCTTAAAAGAATATAGAGAAAATGCTGACAGACGTCTTGCATTCAGTTGCCGTTTGATGATTGGGTTTATGCTGTTGGT
>JBJEMQ010000172.1:0-10167 GCA_051879755.1 Coprococcus sp.
TCATAAAAATATTAATTGATGAAATAGATCTTCCTATAATTGTAGATGCAGGTATTGGAAAACCATCTCAGGCATGTGAAGCAATGGAAATGGGGGCTACAGCAATCATGGCAAATACTGCCATTGCAACTGCGGGAAATGTACCTGAAATGGCAGAGGCGTTTAAATTGGCAATTGAAGCAGGCAGAAAAGCATACCTGACAGGAATGGGTCCTGTATTGGCCAGAGGAGGAAGTGCTTCCGATCCTCTGACGGGATTCCTGCGTTGAGGAGGGGTAGGGAATGAATGAAGAAAATCAGATTTATTTTGTAGACAGTGATGTTTTACCTCCTCAGGCATTAGAACGTAAACATCGTTTAGAACAGGACTCGTCCTTTCGTACGAATCATATGGAGTATATGGAAGGAATGCAGATCATTGAATCGGACATCAAGGACAAAGTCATCCAGGCAATGAATGACTTTGATTATAATAGTTATACAGTTACAGATATAGAAAGAGCTCTCGCTAACGACATATGTTCAGTTGAGGATTTTAAAGCGTTGCTGTCCCCAGCAGCAGCACCGTTTTTAGAACAGATGGCAAGAAAGGCTGAAGAAATAACGAAAAATCATTTTGGTAATACGGTTTATATCTTTACACCGCTTTATATTGCTAATTATTGTCAGAACTATTGTGTCTATTGCGGTTTTAACTGTTATAATAATATTCGTCGAAAAAAACTGAACTTTGAGGAAATCGAACAGGAGATGAGGGTAATTGCAAAAACCGGAATGGAAGAAATACTAATACTTACCGGAGAAAGCAGGAAATATTCAGATGTTGAGTACATAGGTGAAGCAGTTAAAATTGCGCGAAAGTATTTTCGTAATATCGGAGTAGAAATTTATCCGATAAATGTAGATGAGTATCGCTATCTGCATGAATGTGGGGTAGACTATGTAACGGTATTTCAGGAAACTTATAATTCGGATAAATACGAAACACTTCATCTGATGGGACATAAACGTGTTTGGCCTTATCGATTTGATTCTCAGGAACGAGCTATCATGGGTGGTATGAGAGGGGTAGGATTCTCTGCGCTTCTAGGTTTGGATGATTTTAGAAAAGATGCACTGGCTACTGCATTGCATGTTTATTATATCAATCGTAAGTATCCTCATGCAGAACTTTCTTTAAGCTGTCCGCGGTTGCGACCAATTGTCAATAACGACAAGATAAATCCGCGTGATGTTGGTGAGAAAGAATTATGTCAGGTATTATGCGCATATCGTATTTTTTTACCGTTTGCAGGAATTACGGTATCCAGTCGTGAAAGTGAAACTTTCAGAAACGGAATTGCAAAAATTTGTGCAACAAAAGTTTCTGCTGGTGTTTCCACCGGTATTGGCGATCATGAAGAAAAATATGAGGGAAAAGATGATGCAAATGTTGGGGATGAGCAGTTTGAAATCAACGATAATCGTTCCTTTGAGAAAATGTATCAAGATATGGAGAAAGGCGGCCTGCAACCTGTGCTGAATGACTATATTTATGTATAACGAATATAAAGACACTATTGTCATTACGAATAGAAAACTGGTTAAGGGAGATTTTTTGGAGCAGCTGCAAAAAGTTTGCAGGCTACATCCGTATGCGCTAATACTTCGTGAAAAAGACATGGACGATTCAGATTATGAAAAACTGGCAAAGGATGTTATAAATCTTTGTGAAAAAGAGAGGGTGCTTTGCTTTTTACATTCTAAAATTGATATAGCCAGAAAATTACAATGCCAAAATATTCATTTGCCAATTTGGGCATTGGAGCAGGCACAATGTTTTCATAAAGAAAGTATGAGCATGGATTTTGCTAAAATCAGTGTGTCCTGTCATAGCATAGAAGATGTTTGCTCAGCAGTGGAGTTTGGAGCAACACAGATTGTATTAGGAACAATTTTTGAAACAGATTGTAAGAGAGGATTGAGAGGCAGAGGTACAGATTTTGTTCGGGAAGTCTGTGATGTTTGTCCGATTCCTGTTTATGCCATTGGTGGAATATCTCTGGAAAATCTGTCCAGGGTAAAGATGGCAGGAGCAGCCGGTGGATGTATGATGTCAGGATTTATGAAATTGTAATACAGAAAATAAAAGAAATATGTAAATGGGTGTAGCTGGTAAACAATGATTAGCTGTTTGTTTATCAAATGTGATGCTGGATGCTGTTCTTATCATGGCCTTCCATTGGGATATCGTGGGATGTGCATTGGCGACTCTTTTTGGCGAAATTGTAGGTCCTGTATATCAAGTTGAGATAAAAAAGAAATACTTGATAAATTTACTCAACTATCTGTCTTGACAATGTTCGATATCAAAACTATGCTTATAACAGTGTTATATAGCACTGTTATACAAGGAGGTAATTAGTGGGTCAGGACAATGTAACATCTACGCTGGAAAAAATTCATATAGCAGCTAAACAAGAATTTCTGAAAAAGGGTTTTCAATTAGCTTCTTTGCGGAATATTGTGAAGACAGCAGGCGTGACGACAGGTGCTTTCTATGGCTATTATAAGAGTAAGGAAGAACTATTCGATGCGTTAGTAGGCGAACAGGCGGAATATGTTTTGAGACTATTCGACACAACCCTTGATGATTTTAATAAGCTGTCGGGTGAAGAACAAACAAAAAGAATGACAGATATTTCCAACAATGCTATGCTTCGAATGCTTGATTATATATATAATCATAGTGATGCCTTTAAACTGCTTATCCTGTGTGCAGAAGGAACACAGTATGCGGATTTTATTCATCAATTGGTATTAAAAGAAACAGCTTCTACGTTTGCTTATATAGAAACATTAAAGCAGATGGGAATCAAGGTAAAACCAATCAATAAAAATTTAATCCATATGGTTTCCAGTGGGCTTTTCACCGGTGTATTTGAAACAATTGTTCACGATATGCCAAAAGTTGAGGCGATAGAGTACATGTTGCAGCTAGAAAGATTCTGTGCTGCGGGCTGGGAAGAACTTTTAGGTGTAAAGTTCGGAGGATAGATAGTATCTATTCAGAGCCTCATTCACAAAACTGCCTCTGAGAGGCTTTCCTTTTGCTCATGAATGGCTTCTCGCCATATGAATTTATAAAATCAGCCCTACTTAAGCAAGCTTAATCGGTCTGATTTGTATAAATTCGCATGGCTCTGAATAGACAGCAAATTAGAGAAACTCAGCAGGGTTTCTCTTAAAAATAAATCATAGGTTAGAGAACACTAACTATAGTAAGGAGGGTTTCTGCAATGAAACAGAAAGAAAGAAACACAGTGAGCTGGCTTGCCGAATTTGCAGGTGAAAAAAAGAGCCTGTATATCGCAAGCGTGTTGATTGCCATTATTGGTGTCGCCTGTAGCATCATACCCTATGTTATTATGGGGGATATGGTGACAAAGTTGATTGATGGTAACCGTGACTGGCAATTTTATTTGAGAGACGGAATCGTCATGGCGGTATTTTGGGTAGGAAGGGTTACCTTTCATGGCATATCTACTTCCTGCTCCCACAAAGCAACCTTCCATGTCTTGGCGACAATTCGCAAGAGGTTATGTGATAAACTGGCAAAGGTTCCGTTGGGATTGGTAAAAGATACACCATCCGGTTCGCTGAAAAATATCATGGTAGAGCGTGTTGATAGTATTGAAACAACATTGGCCCATGTACTGCCGGAGTTTACGGCAAATCTCATGGCACCTCTAGCGGTGTTTATCTATCTTCTGATTATCGACTGGAGAATGGGACTGGTTTCTCTGATTACGCTTGTGCTTGGTATGCTTGCGTACATGGGAATGATGATGGGCTATGAAGAAAGTTATAAGAACACAGTAAATAAAACAAAGGCATTGAATGATACAGCGGTAGAGTATATCAATGGTATTGAGGTGATTAAGGCTTTTGGAAAGGCACAGAAGTCCTATGAAAAATTCGAGGTGGCTGCAAAGGAAGGTGCTGACTGTTATGTGGAGTGGATGCGCAGATGTAACGTATTCTTTTGCATTGCCATGGTACTTATGCCTTGTACTTCTTTAGTGGTAGTTCCGATTGGTGGGTACTTCTTTATGAATGGAAGTCTGGCATTTGCGGATCTTGTCATGTGTCTGATTTTATCTTTGGGACTTGTTTCGCCACTTATCACTACAATGAGCTATATGGATGATATTGCGAAAGTAGGTACGATTGTTGGAGAGGTAGTTGGCATTTTATCATGGGAGGAATTAGAGCGTCCTGCGAATGACCAGAAAGAAGTGAAGGATTATTCGGTTTCGCTTTGTGATGTTACATTTGGATACAATGAAAAGCAAGTGCTTCACGGCGTGAATTTACAGATAAAAGAAGGCACCGTCAATGCGCTGGTAGGACCTTCCGGAAGTGGAAAATCTACGATTGCAAAACTGATAGCATCACTATGGGATGTGAAGAGTGGAAGTATCAAAATCGGTGGCGTAGATATCCGAAATCTGTCCTTGGAAGAATACAACAGGAAAGTTGCATATGTATCCCAGGATAATTACCTGTTTGACGATACCATTCGGGAAAATATCCGTATGGGAAACTTAAATGCGACAGACCAGGATGTGGAAGAAGTGGCGAAGAAAAGCGGCTGCCATGATTTTATCATGGGACTGGAACATGGATATGATACTGTGGTGGGAAGTGCCGGAGGACATTTGTCCGGTGGAGAACGACAGAGAATTTCTATTGCCAGAGCCATGTTAAAGGATGCACCAATTGTGATTTTGGATGAAGCAACCGCTTATACAGATCCGGAAAACGAAGCAGTGATTCAGTCTTCGGTGGCAAAGCTTGTTCAGGGAAAAACTTTGATTGTAATTGCCCACAGGCTTTCGACTATTGCGGATGCTGACAAGATTTTTGTTGTGGAGGATGGAAGAATTGTTGAAGAAGGCACTCACGAACAACTGTTGGAAAATGGAAAGCTTTATTCCAAGATGTGGAAATCCCATATTGGAGTAAAGGATATGGGAGGTGAAGCATATGCTTAAGATATTTAAAAAATTCTTTGAGTTTTGTGGAAAAGTGAATAAAAGAAAATTTTATAAATCACTGGCTTTAGGCGTGCTGTTTGCACTGATGGAAGCTGTGAAAATTCCGGCAATTATGCTTTTGCTTAACGGAATTATTGAAAACAAGGTGACTTCTGTACTCCTTTGGCAGTGCTTTGCCATCTTATTACTTAGTGTGGTTATTGGTTCCGTTATCAAATACCATATTACAATGCTACAGTGTGAAGCAGGCTACTATACGGCAGCCGGCAAGCGTGTTGAAATAGCTGAGCATATGCGTTACCTGCCCATGGGTTATTTCAATCAGAACAGTCTTGGACAGATAACAAGCGTCACCACAAATACCATGGAGCAGCTTGCAGATGTTGCCACAAGAGTTGTAATGATGACAACACAGGGCATGCTGACTACCCTTGTTATTACTGCCATGGTTCTTTGCTTTGACTGGAGAATCGGACTCGTGGCTGTTGCCGGAATTATGTTATTTTTCGGAGTAAACAGCATGTTACAAAAAAGAAGCCAGAAGCTCACGCCAATTAAGACTGCGTCAGATACAGACGTAGTAGAAAAAGTGCTGGAGTACGTACAGGGAATCTCGGAAGTGCGGGGGTATAACCTGACAGGAAGAACTTCTAAAAAACTGAATAAGGCGATTGATGAAAACCGTTATATTAATACAAAGATGGAATTGGAATTTGTACCATTGATGCAGATTGAAAGCGGAATTATCAAACTGACAGGTGTAGTGATGGTTTTATTATCCATTTATCTTTATCTACAGGGGAGTATGGAGCTTTTGAACTGTGTCGGCATGATAATCTGTTCGTTTTTAGTGTTGGACAGCTTGGGAACTGCAGGAAACTATTCGGCTCTTTTGCGAGTGGTAGATGCGGGCGTGGATAAGGCACAGGCAATCCTTGACTTACCGGAGATGGATATTGAAGGAAAAGAGATTATACCTAAAAATTTCGATGTGGATATCAATCATGTGGATTTTTACTATGACAAAGATTCCGTAGGAAAAAAGTCTAAGATTATTGATGATGTATCGATACATATTCCGGAAAAAACAACAACTGCAATTGTAGGACCAAGTGGTGGTGGAAAAACAACACTTTGCCACCTAATTGCAAGATTCTGGGATGTGGATAATGGAAGCATTACCCTTGGCGGTGAGGATGTACGAAGCTACAGCATGGACAGTCTGATGAAGAATTTCAGTTTTGTGTTCCAGAATGTTTATCTGTTTCAGGATACCATCGCCAATAACATCCGTTTCGGTCAGGAAGATGCACCGATGGAAAAAGTCATAGACGCAGCGAAAAAAGCCTGCTGTCATGACTTTATCATGGCACTCCCGGATGGATATGATACTGTGATTGGCGAGGGAGGAGCAAGTCTTTCCGGAGGCGAAAAGCAGAGAATCAGCATTGCCAGAGCCATTATGAAGAATGCTCCGGTAATCATTCTAGATGAGGCCACAGCAAATGTGGATCCGGAGAACGAAAAGGAACTGATGGAAGCCATTGAGGCGCTTACTAAAGAAAAGACAATCTTTATGATTGCACACAGATTAAAGACGGTACGAAATGCTGACCGGATTCTGGTGCTGGATCAGGGAAGAATCGTGCAGCAGGGCAGGCATGAGGAACTGATGAAACAAGAGGGAATTTATAAGCGATTTGTGGAATCGAGAGAACTGGCGGCAAGCTGGAAGCTGTAAAACAGAATTGTTAAAGAAATGGAACAGGTACGAAGCTGCAAATGGCAGGGTACCTGTTCCGTGGTATGCTGTAAGTGGCGATTCTTAAGACAAAGTTTTTGATTTGATTAGTTGACAGATAGAGATATCGTTTTTTTCCCTTTCCATGGACCGTTGTAATAAAATCCGATAGACAGAACTGCAGCAACACACCACCCGATTGGCCATGCACACCAGATTCCGGTTGCACCGAGTGCTGTCCTTGAAAAACAGAAAGCAAGCAATACACGCAGAATCAAATCTGTAAAAGTGGCTATCATAAATTTTTTCATCATGCCGGCTCCCCTCAAAATGCCATCTGCTACTAACTTTGCAGAAACAACAAAATAGAAAGGCGACAGGATTTTAAGATAGATGATGCCTGTATGCATGGCAAGTTCAGTTGGATTGTCCATAAATAGTTTTAATACGATATTCCCGCCGAAGAAGTAAAGTAGGAACAGCGGGAGGCTAAGCATCCATACTAATTTGACACCAACGCCAAAGCCCTGTTTTATTCGTTCAAGCTTCATGGCACCAAGATTTTGAGCCGTATAGTTAGATATTCCGTTTCCAAGTGTGGTAAAGGAAGTAATCACCAGATTATTTAGTTTTACGGCAGCGGAATATCCGGCCATGACAGGGGCTCCGAAACCGTTAATAATACTCTGGATTATGATGTTACCTATGGAAATAAAGCTTTGCTGCAAAGTACTTGGAATGGCAATCACTACAATCTGTTTTAAAAGCTGTAAATCAAATAGAGGAGCTTTTTCTTTTCCTTCGATTTTGGCAAGTCTCTTGAATACTACAATCATTGCCAGAATGCAGCTGATTCCCTGACAGAGAAATGTTGCCCACGCTACGCCGGCTACCCCCATATGGAATGCCTTTACAAACCAGATATCTACTGCGATATTGGACATAGAAGATACCGCCAGAAAGTAAAATGGTGTTTTGGAATCTCCGAGTGCAGAGAAGATACCGGTAGCAATATTGTAGAAAAAGACAAATGGTAATCCCCATGCGTAAATATCCAGATACAGTTTTGAATCCGCAAATACTTCTTCCGGGGTTCGAATCAACCGAAGCAGCATGCCGGAGCCTGCTATTCCGATGAGCATTAACAGGACACAAACAAAACCACTGAAAATACAGGCAGTGTAAACGGCAGTTTTCATTTCTTTATACTTCTTTGCACCGAACAGCTTGGAAACGACAACGGAACAGCCCATGTTGCATCCAAAGGCAAAGGCAATAAAAATCAAGGTGATTTCATAACTGTTTCCAACGGCAGCCAAAGCATTTTCTCCTATAAACTTTCCGGCTACCAGACTGTCAGCTATATTATAGAGCTGCTGAAAAATAATACTTCCAAACAAAGGCATACAGAATTTCCACAGTACGGTTTGTGGTTTTCCCACGGTCAGATCTTTATTCATTCCCAGACGCCTCCTTTTCTTTTAAACAGTCGATAATCAGACTGACACATCCGTCTATGCCGAAACGGCTACTGGATAGCATCATGTCATAGCTTTCCGGTTGTCCCCACTCAGTATCGGAATAGAAATCAAAGAATTGCTTTCGCATTCTGTTGATATGCTTGATTCTGTGACGGGCTCTTTTTTCGTTAATCTGGTTCCTTTCCATGACACGTTTTGTTTTATCTTCTTCGTCTGCATATATGAATACGGAAAGACGTTTTTCTTTTGGAAGGATAGATGAGGCACAGCGCCCAATTATGACACAGGAACCCTGTTTTACAATCTGTTCGATTACATTTTGCTCGGCATTGTATGCCTGCTGACTTTCAGAATAAAAGGTATTTCCAATACCTGCTATATCAGCATAAGGATTTCCACTCAAAAACTGGATACTGTTAATGGGAGACTCTTCTGTCCTTTCAATAAATTCCTCGCTTAGTCCAGACTCCAATGATGCTTTTTTGATCAGAAGCTTATCGTAACAAGGAATGCCAAGCACTCTTGATAGCTTTTCCCCAATCTCTCGTCCACCGCTCCCATACTGTCTGCCAATGCAAATGATATTCTGCATATATGCCACCTCTTTCTGTATAAATTAGATTGTTTTTTCTTATCGGCAGTATTATAATTCCTTATAAGATATGTGTAAAATATTAATTGCAATATTATGATATATGAAATTGATATGCGAGGAACTGCAATGAACATCAGCTATGACTATTACAGAGTCTTTTATTATGTTGCAAAATACAAGAGTTTTACCGGAGCTGCTAAAGCACTTCTTAATAACCAGCCTAACATTACCAGAATGATGAAGAAACTGGAAGAGGAATTGGGGTGTACATTGTTTGTAAGGCAGCGGCATGGTATTATACTGACTCCGGAAGGAGAAAAACTGTATGCCCATATCTCCATTGCTTTTGAACATATTCTGTGTGGAGAGGAAGAAATAGCCAGGGATAAAAGCCTGCAGTCAGGGATAGTTACGGTAGCAGCCAGCGAAATTGCACTCCATTGTGTATTGCTTTCTGTTTTGAAAACTTTCCGAAAGAATTATCCCGGCATCCGTATCAGGATATTAAACCAATCTACACCACAGGCGATTGATATGTTAAAAAAAGGACTGGCAGATTTTGCAATTGTAACAGAACCTTTTGACCTTCCTATTGGACTTGGTTCACAGGTGCTTAGAAGCATTCGTGAAGTACCGGTTTGCAGCACTGCATTTTCTCTTTCTACAGGTACTACTCTTACTGAAGAACAGATAAAAAATTATCCATTGATTGGACTTGGGGAGCAAACAGCTTCTTTTCGCTTTTATTCAGACGTTTTCGGCAGAATGGGAATGTCCTTTACGCCAGATGTGGAGGCTGCTACAGCAGACCAGATTTTACCGATGATTAAATCCGATCTGGGTATTGGCTTTGTACCAATGGATTTTCTGGAAAAGGAAAACAGGGAGAATCTGGTTATCCTCAACATGGCACCAGACATCCCTGCCAGAAATATTTGTCTTCTGAAACGGAGAGGTATTTCGTTAAGTATTGCAGCTTCTGAATTAGAGCACCGGATAAAGGATAAGAAGAAAGAGGAATAGCAGATATTCGGGTAATTATTAGAAAGCAGGTGAAAGCATGACCCTTCAACAGTTAAAATATGTGATAACAGTGGCAGAAACAGGAACCATTACAGAGGCTGCAAACCAATTATTTATCTCTCAGCCAAGTCTGACAAATGCCATTCATGAATTAGAAAAAGAGATGAATATAGTTATTTTTAACAGAACCAATAAGGGAATCAGCCTTTCCAAAGAGGGTGAAGGCTTTTTGGGATATGCCAGACAGGTATTGGAACAGGCGGCAATTCTTGAAGATAAATATAAAGG
>JBJEMQ010000173.1:0-2428 GCA_051879755.1 Coprococcus sp.
AGGCTTATATATATCATCCTCTGTTTCAGCCTTGATACGGGCAACATTATCAGCAAGCATCATTCGCTCCTTAAATAATGTTTTTATTTCCTTGTCTACCTTATCAATATTAAGTCTAACCTCATCTAAAGTCATAATTATCTCCACTTCGTATATTTTCTATCTCAAGAATAAATAACCTATTTAAATATATCATTATTCCGATACTAATTCAACGTAATAAAGCTATAGCTGCTGAATTATTTCTAATTTTGTCAAAATCTGAAAAATAACAGGAAAAGAAATAATCCCACAAGTAATACAGCAGTAATAAATATTGTTATAATACGCCATTTATTATTTTTTATTGCGCAGCCTCCTAAAAGGCAGATAAATACTCCGCACATATCAATCAGCACATCCCACATATTTCCATTTCTTCCTGATATAAACAACTGATGCACTTCATCTGTACAGGCATACAGAAAGCATATAACAATTGACAATAAATAATCATATACTTTTTCTGATTTCAAGCTGATTTTTCTAACAGCCAGAAGAATAAAGCCAAACAATATACCATATTCCGCCATATGAGCCATCTTTCGTATCAAAGTCTCAAGAAACTTCAGCAGGCGCATTCTTACTTCCGGTGTATCATTTCTCAGTTTTTCTATAAGGTCAACTATTCTCTCTGTTATTGTTCCACTCATAGCCGAGGAATCCTGCCCATCCTTAGCCGACATATAAAATATAAATAACATCCATATTATAACCGGTATAAGATATAGAAATCTTTTCTTACTACTCACATTCTTCCTTTTATTTTTTCCTGTGTTTTTCATACTTTATCTCCATATACACTAATTTCTGATGATTAGTATATCATATTTTTCCTTTTATTAAATTTTTTATCTAAAATAATATTAATATACTTGCAAACTTTTCATTATTAGTGTAAAAATTATATGGTAACATTTAGTATATTATTTTATGAGGAGAGAAAAAAATGGCAAGACAAAGTAGTTCAGCAGGCAAATCCACTTTAAGTGCAATTATTATGGCCATAATGGGTGTTGCATTTTTATTTATGGGACTAAGAAACTTTATTATGACACGAGGCGAGTTACTCGACTTTAATACTGCATCGAAATCTGAAATTACCGATGGTACATATGTTGAAGGTACGTTTACCTATAGTTATGGAGCCTATTGTGAGAATACAGAGACACGAAATGGCGTTTTCACAAGAACAACAGGATACTACTATCTTCAGGATGTATGTGAAAACAGTCCGGAAGGTCAGGCATATTTCATCGGCGTAAAGGTATCAAAAAGCGACTCAGAACCTTTTGATAATCTGACTTATTCAGAAGATGCTGAACCTGTAACAATAAAGGGACGTATAAGAGAACAAAGTGCAAAGATATCCGGCTTTATGGATGACTATATTGAAGATATGTTTTCTCAATATTATTCCTACACCCTTACAGACGAAGATTTGCAGACTCTTAAAGATGAAACATTATATTATTATATAGATATAATCACTCCATCTGATTATATAATTCCTATAGCAATTGGCGCAGGATTTCTTGTTTTTGCAATAATTCCTATAATTTCAAGTATAAAGAAGAAAAAGAAGCTTGCCGGCTACAGCCAGACATACGGCTCAGAATCAAATAATAATTCATACAATCAGCCAAACGCTAATGGTTATGATGCCGGAACATTCGGAGATAGCAATTACAATAATACCGGATACAATAACAGTAATCCGGGATACAATAACAACAATAACTATAACAATGGCAATCCTTATAATAACCCATATAATTATAATGGATATACCCCTGATGGAAACAACGCTCAGCCAAACCCGGCATATGTTGACCCATTCTTAAACACAGGTGATGAATCTACTATAGCTTTAAATGACCCAAGTGAAACTGCTACCGTAGCACTTGATGAAACAAACAGCTTTAAGCTTAAGAACTAAATAAAAGTAAGGCTGTCTATGGCAGTCTTACTACATACTTTTATATAAAAAGAAATTCCCGATGATTTAAACTAAATCACCGGGAATTTCTTTATTCTTAAACCTTTAGCCAAAGTATCTCTTTAACATACCTTCAAGAGCCTTACCATGTCTGGCCTCATCTCTTGCCATCTCATGTACCGTATCATGAATTGCATCGAGGTTGTTTTTCTTAGCACACTTAGCAAGTTCAAACTTACCTGCAGTTGCACCATATTCACAATCTACTCTCCACTTAAGGTTATCCTTTGTTGTAGCCTTCATATTCGGCTCAAGATCCTCACCTAACAGCTCTGCAAATTTAGCTGCATGTTCAGCCTCTTCATAAGCTGCTTTCTCCCAGTAAAGACCGATTTCCGGATATCCTTCACGATGAGCAACACGAGCCATGCAAAGATACATACCAACCTC
>JBJEMQ010000174.1:0-9972 GCA_051879755.1 Coprococcus sp.
AGCAAGCTTTCATTTCAATCGTGTCAGTCATCGTTTGGAACAAAACTTTTGCTCTTTTAGGTTCTTCACCATACATATCAACAAAAAAATTTATTGTTTTTCCTAATAAGCTATCATGAGGATTAAATAAATCCATCGAGGTATATATATAATAACAATCTGATAAATCTACTGTCTGAACGCCACATTCTTGAGTCAGATATTCAATAATTTTTCTTTTTGACACTCCATCTACTTCATCAAAAGAAATTTCTCTATCTGTAGAATGCGTAACGTTGTCAGCTGTCTTTAATGGTACATTTACGACTATAGCCAATTTGCTTACAATTCCGGCCTCACTATCATCTGCTGTTTTTATTGCATATAATTTTCCTAATATGGATTTCCCACTCTTGTCTGGTTTTGCAATTTTATTTATAGAATATGGTTTTGCGGCATTGTTTGTTTTTATTTGGAAAAATTCTATTTTTCCACTCAGGTGAGCCTCAATATCGCACACATAGTCAAATACCATGAAAAAATTCTGATTTGTTTTATATAATTCAAACATCTTTTCAAGTCCCCACAGCATTTCGTTGCGAAAACGATTCTTTGACATAGATCCTGATAAATCATAAGGTAATTTTAAATAACTATCCTCTAACATTGGTACCTCCCTGAATTAATCCTACAACACAATCTTTCATTTTAACGATGTTGCTTGCAATTGTGAACATACTTCGTTTTGTAATAAAGAGTGATTTTTCTGTATTGTCCAAACATAAGATTCAGCATATGAAAACCAGATAGCCTACAACTCCTCCGACAACAGTCTCCACTTGTCATCCGACATATCATCTACAAACTCCGTATTATTGATATAAAGTTCATCATCGATATCCCGGACAAATCCCCAATGCAGGTTATATTTTTCTGCATATTCTTTAAATGCATTGAACTTGTTGCCCATCTGCATATCTATATTCTTGCTATGTCCAGATGCTTCTCCACCCTTTGTTTCAATAATCCAATCCGTTCCATCTTTTAGATGTACAATATAATCAGGATAGAACAACCATTGCTTTAGAAATGCATCCGTATAAACGATAGACAGATATTGTTGTCCTGTATCTCCATTTTTATAAACCCATTCCACTGAATCATTATGTTCACAATAACGCTCAAATAATCTTTCCGGATGACTTCTCGTCTTATCCGTAATAAATTCATTTGTGTATTCTTTATATGCATTCATGCGAAGTAACTGGCGATTCTTCACTTCACTATACTTGTAGATTTCCATCTCCGGAATATGAAAATCAGATGTCTTTGGATGAAGCATAAATGACATCTGTTTTCCACCCATTTGTGATGTAACATTCTTAAAGTCCATCTTAAGTTTCTTCACATTATTAATTACAAATGCATAAAAATCTGAATTCTCCAGTAATACAAAATTATACTTTCTTTTTTTACTTTTACTGAACATTCTTCTAAGAATATTCTTTACTTTTTGTGACTGCATACCTGTCACTTTTTTTATCTCATCAACAGAATGCAACAGATAAATACCATGTGTATGCGTATTTACGGCTGTTTTTATTTTTATCTGATTATCTGAACCACCATGCGCCAAATCTTCTGTTGTCTTGAATATTCCCTGAAGAATTTTATTGTCAATTTCATGACTGAAATTATAACCTCCTGCCTCAAGGTTTTCCTGATTAACTTTCTTATCAGAACCAAGGTTATAGGTTTTCTTAAAATATTCATATACCTTTTCTAAAGTTTCTCTTTCGCCAAGACCATCAAAGTCCAAATCCCTCATTTCTTTTGTCAACGTAAAATCCTTTGCCTCATCACGAAGAAATAAACGACGTACCTGATATGCTTTATCAAGAGAAGAAAGCAGTCCCATCTTGTACTGGGTATCTAATGTATAGATATAGCAATAGTCAAGAATATTCGTGCCATAATGCTTTCCTTCCGGCATTCGACGGATTCTTCCAATAGTCTGAATTTGAAAATCTTCACTTCCACCCTCTCTTAATTTGACAAGTATCTTTGCTCTCGGGCAGTCCCATCCAGTAGATATCGCCTGCTTCATTAATAGAAATGCTGGTGAACCATCAATATTTGTAAGGTCATCACTTACAATTTTTTCATCACTCATCCATATATTGACCATTCCGTTATCGTATGTGTATCCCATACTAGCAAGTTTTTCTTCTACTGCCTTAATGGTCTCCGGCTGTCCCATCGGAAACTGTATCAATACGAGAGGTCTTACATTTACCTCTAATTTATCATATGCCACAGCAATCTCTTTTCTCTTTGCATCCGCTAAATCAAGCAAATAATCATAATCATCCACTATTTCTTTACGTTCATCTACCCCTTCATTAACATAAATTGCTCTTGTAATCAAACCTGCTGCAATTACATCATCTTCACTAATCTCATAGTATTCTTGATGAGGTACTTTATTTGCAGTAGCAGAAACACGAATAATGTTTTTAGCCGCAAATGCACTTATCACATCATCCGCTTTCTTTGTATTATTCAAATGTTCCTCATCAATAATTACAACAAACTCAGTTCCCTCTTTGTGTGCTTCTGCAATTTTCTCAAATAGATTAGACCTTTCGCTATCCTTTAAGGCTGTATTACCTTTTTTCGTAACAAGTTCCCAATTTATAAAAGTTATACTTCCTGGTTCAAATCCAGACATCATAGAATACATAAGATTTCTAGTATCTAACTGTGGTGCTAATTCTTCCATTCTCTCCTTACTTTGTTCTTCCAGATTTCCTTTACCTGGACAAAGCCAGACAAATGCAACATTCTTTGCCGTATTTTTCAGAAATTCATCTACATATTTTATTAGGATAACCGTTTTTCCTGCGCCTGTAGGAGCCTTTACAGTTATTACCTGCTTACTGGTTGTCTCAATCGTCTTATCAATCAAATATTCAACACACTGTGCTTGAAATTCATAATCTTTTATTTTACTTACCATAATTCTCCCACCTCTCTTAATTCAAAATCAAAGTAGCAGTCTGGAATAATTTTTGTATTTATATCCTGTAGCATTTTCTCCTGCGAAGTAGTCAATAATACATCCTGGTTGATAAATACTACTTCTATGTGTTCGTATTCATTGAAATATTTCTCGAACTCGTCCATTTCTTCATCATCCATAATCATAATGTATTTCTGATTATCTACCTTTACACCATACTGAAGCTGAATCATTTCCTTTGTATGCTCCAAAAGGTCATCGTAGATTTCTTCACTTTCTTTATCAACAAAATTGGTCTTATAGTACTTCAAATTTGCAGGAATGCCACTATTATCTTGATACCCTTTAATAACATTTTCTACACGCTTATACGTTACATTTTCACATATTTTTTCTTCATTGTTTGTACAAAGAATGAACTTTCTATTTCCATGGTCTCTCCTATTTTGTTCTAAAACTGCTTGAGCTGTAGTACCTGAACCAGCAAAAAAATCCAATATAACAGCATTTTTGTTGGATATTCCATTTATTTCAAATGCAATTAATTTTCTAATGAGTTCACTTGGCTTTGCAAATTTAAAGGCATCTTCTGTTCCAAAATGATTCCTCATCTCTTTGGTTCCATCTTGTGTAAATGGCCCATTAAAAATAGTGATTGGTTTTCCTCTTCTCATATCACCATTCTCATCAATAAGATATTTTTTCGCACGAACCGAATATGTACCATCTTTTTGCTTACTAAACTCCACTTCGTTTTTCCTAATTGCTTCTTCTAACCTATCCTTACTCCATACCCACTGCTTTCTTGGATGTATAACATCTCCGTTATATTCTATATCATACATAAGATTTGGCCGATCTCCTAAACTGGTAGTCATCAGCGGTTGAGTTAAATATCCTCCCCTAACCTCAAATTTTTCATCCTTCTTTTTATATGCTGCTTGACCTTCTTCATTCAACTCTGAAGTAAGATCCTTTATAGGATTCTTACTGTAGCACAAAATATATTCATGAACACTAATAAACCCAACTGTTTTTGCACCTGCTCCGTACTTATTTTTCCAAATAATTGTTTCAACATGATTTTCACTTCCAAATATTTCATCACACAACATAATCAATGCTGCAAGCTCATTGTCATCAATACTGATAAAAATTATTCCGTTATCATTCATAAGTCTATGAGCTATTTCTAATCTATTTTTCATGAATGATATCCATTTACTATGTCTAAATCCGTCATCTTTACCAACAATCGAATCCTCATATCTAAAGTCTGTACCACCTGTGTTATACGGTGGATCAATATAAATAACATCTATCTTCCCTTTATGTGTCTTTTCCAACAACTTAAGTGAATGCAGATTATCCCCCTCTAGCAAAAAGTTATACTGCTCACTATCAGGATCTCCAACGATTTCCTTGTCTTCCACTTCTGTAAACACTGGAATATGAGTCTGCATTTTTACATCCACTTCTTCTTCGTGTTCTTCCCACACAAGTCCATATTTTTTTGATGTGAGTTCTTTCTCTATCTGATTAATTGCCATCAATGATGCATCATCCTTATGCTGTTCCTTTAACGTTTCAAGAAAATCCAACATTTTTTCTCTTTTTATCTGTGATATATTAGCCATATTTTCCTCCTAAATAGCATATTGCTTTTTTTCTGTTTTGCTCAAACACAAATGATTCAAATGACATTTTGAACAATTTTCTTTATTACATTTTCTTGGCAAATTATTGTTTCTGATGTTAACCGCCGCATTAGTGATTTCTTTTCGAACATCTTGAATTACTGTTTCGGTAACATTCTCTTTTATACTTTTCTCAGAGTCTAACTGATACACTTCCATATAATCTGCTTTCTTCCCGGTCAATTCCTGATATCCCAATGCATATATTTTTAACTGCTCTTTATTGATTGACTCTACCACCTCTTTATTAGCGGTCTTAAAATCAACGATTGCAATCTGCTCCTTGTCTCCTGAAGAAATTTTCTTTACTAAATCAATACGACCATTCACCTTGACGCCATCGCCCATATCTATCTCGATATCCGTCTCTGCCATTTGTACATTCTTCATTTCATCCTGGTTGTGAGACACATAATTATTGATTGCTTTAGTTACACTCTTATACATATTTTCTTCCAGCTTAGGTGTTGCAAATGGAAGATAAAAAGACTCATCTATCATCCTTTTGACATCATCTTTGGTTAATTTTTCTCCATTCATTGCAGCCATATGTATGTTTTTTACAATCTCATGTAATACATTTCCATATCCAAGTGCTGGAACAATCGGCTGTTCAAAACCATAAAACATAGATAATTTAAATCTATATGGACAATCAAAATAATCTTCCAATAATGAAAAATTTAGTGAAAGTGGCATTCTCTCATTTTTGATATTCGGTAAATGTTCCGGATTATATTGTATATTACCATCATATTTGACCAAATATGATGATTCTCTAGCCTCTTCCAGAAATGGAGAAATATATTTATCATGACTTGTTACAGATTGTGTCAGATATAAATATTTTTTTGCCCTGGTTACTGCCACATAAAATAATTTTCGTTCTTCTTCTATATCTCCATTAAATCTATCCGAGTTTGTAATCCATGATTTATCAATAATATGCCAGATTCCTTTACCACCAACACGTTGTGCCGGAAAGAAATTACGGTTAAGTTGAGGAATAAAAACTGCAGCAAACTCCAATCCCTTGGACTGATGTACTGTCATAATACTTACCGCATCTGGTTTTGCATATGAATTTGTCAAATATCCTTCCGGATAGTATTTTGCAGCTGTATATTTTAAGAATGAACAAAAATTATTCAACTTTGTCCTTGGTTTCAAGGTATAGTTTATAACCTCATAATCAGCAATCACCCGACTAAACTTACCCAGATTATACATAATAATTTCTGTTTCAGGTCTTTCATCTTCAACAATTGAAATTCTTCTAAGGAATTCATGATATATTCCCTGTATATTAAATTCAGAATATAACTTTATTTCCTTTACATCTATTGTGGCAAGATACTGAAGGGCGTCTGCCACTTCTTTTTTGTCAATAGGATAATTGATTTCCAACCATCTTTCAAAAACTTCCGTTGCCGTAATATCACCGTTCAAATATTCAAAGATACCTTTTGCAGCCTTACATTCTTTTGTTCCAAATAAATCATTGACACCTTCTACGACAAACGGAATATCATAGTATTCCAAAACCTCTGCAATTAAACCGCTTACCTTCCTTTTTCTCAACAAAATAGCAATTTCCGAATAAGGAACACCTATCTCATGTAATTTTACGATACGCTTTGCTATAAAGTTAAATTCATCATCCATATCCTGATACTGTTCATATGCCAAATCCCCAATGTCATATGGGGTTGTACACCCAGATGTCATAGTCTTAGGTAAACGCATATCATTATTTATAATAACTCTACGTGCTACATCCACTATGCCCTCTGTACTTCTATAGTCCTTATCCAATACTATATATTTCTTAATTCCATACCTTTCCTTAAAAGTCAATATGTTTTTAGGATCACTGCCTCTAAATTGATAAATTGTCTGGTCATCATCTCCTACCACACAAATATTTGCACCAAATTTTTTCAATATACCTATTAATCTTTCTTGCACAGGATTTGTATCCTGGTATTCATCAACAGTCAAATATCTCACATTATTCTTGACAATTTCGGCAAACTCTGCATTTGTTTCAAGCTGATTTATCATCTCTCTCAAAATCAAAGAATAATCAAATTTCTTTTCCTCATACATTTTCTTCTGGTACTTTTCAAAAGCAGTTCGAGTCTTTTCATCCCACTTATCCTTTTCAAACCAATTCTCATTTAATACACTCATTACTGTAATAAAAAGAGACGTTTCAATATATTTTTTCAATTCTAAATCCTGCATTCCGCATTCTTCATAATATCTTTCTACAAACAGTTTTGTCTGTATCTCATCAAGTACCGAAAATTTCTGAAATTTCGGAATGTAGTTTTGCAACATTCTAATACAAAAACCATGAATTGTACCAACATACATATGTGCAAATCCTTTTGTATGTCCCAGTACAGCTTTTCCATACGCATTGATACGGCTTTTCAATTCTTCTGCTGCCTTTTTTGTAAATGTGAATGCGACAATATTCTCTGGCAAAATATCTGGTTTAGATTTCAAAATATTGATAATTCGCCTGGTAACAACACCAGTCTTTCCAGCACCGGCACATGCTATAATTTCTAAATTTTCATCAATAGTCTCTACTGCTTCCTTCTGGCTATCTGAAAGGTTATCAAATAAATCCATACAAGCACTCCCTTTCCAATACAATGATAAATTTATCAGTGCAAGTAGACCCCTTACAAGTGTATATTACTAAATTAGGTATCTCAAAAGCACACTCATCGCCCGTTTTACTCTACATCTATTTTTCTTTCTCTGGAACATATTCCATAATATCTCCATAATCTGTCCCAAGCGTTTTACATATTTTATCCAGAATAGGCATAGCAACATATTCATTCCTACTAAGTTTAGTCATAGTATTCGGTGCTATTTCCGCTTTCTTTCTAAGTTCTGCTCTACTCATTTCTTTTTCTGCCAATGTTACCCACAATTTCTTATACGAAACCGCCATGTATGCTCCTCCATATAAAACTTCAATCAAATAATTCTATTATTAATAATATCATATGCACGATAAATTCACAACATATTCTCGCAAGATTGTGCGAATTTCCATTACAACACTCAACCAGAAATTTTATGCGTAACATAAAGTGACACATAAAGTGGAATTTTAAATCAGATAACATTTCAAAAAACATGATAAATTTCAAACCAAACAAAAAAACAAATAAATATTACCACATACTTATAAATGATAAAAAACTGCACGTCATGTGCAGTCAATATTAATTAACAATTCTCTTAATTTTTCTCAATAAAAAAGCACCCTCTCCCTATCCGAGAATTTGGTGCATTTTCATCCTTGACATTTCATTTTTTACTTCATTTTAACAGATTTTCACCTGTATTTGATTTCCTCTCTCTCACTAACCATAAAAGTATATTTTACTTTCATTCTGATTACATATTGTCCAGCCAATCAAATATCCCCTCATCCGGAGTGTTTATTCTTTAATCAACAGGTATATTGCTGCGCCAAATGCTCCTATGCACATGGCGGAATAGCCCGTAATTATAAGTGTATATTTAAGCCATACAGCTCCAATAGTACCTGTCAGCATACCAAACATCAGGCATACCAGAAGAGGTATTAATGTCCATACTATCGCATTAATAAATATAGTTATCCTCCATTTTGTTTCCGGATCCCAAGACTTACTGTTTATATATCTCCATAATGTTTTCATATTCATACCACCTTGCATTTTTATAATTATTCTGTCGTTAAGCTTTTTCTGATATTGTCTTACGTTATATCTATATTTTATTAATCTATTGTAAAGAACAATATCAGTGCAAAGTGAAATGCATGTAAAATAATTATTTTTTCTGCTTTATCTTTAGATTTCTGTCATGGACATTTCTCAGCAAATCAGGGCAAACAATTTATATGAAAGTCTGTTTTCGATTTTACCAGAGAATTTTCTATAAAAATAGAAACATCCCGGCTCTACCTGCCTGAAGTAAAGTCGGGATGTTTCAATATATTTTTAGGAGTTATATATCAATCAAAACAACAATATGTTTTTGTCTTAATTATAATTGCAGATATCTTACTGCTCGAATAACAGCTGCTCGTATGTTGGGAATGGCCAAGCTTCCTTTGGAAGTTCCTTCTCAAGCTCATCAGCCGGCTTTCTTACATCATCGAATGCTGCAAATACTACATCATGGAAATACTTAGCCCATGCTTTTACATCATCTTCATAATCAGCAGCCTTTGCTACTAATTCTTCAAGAGCAACTGTAGCCTTCTTAAGCTCTGTCAGTTTTTCTGAAATTGTATCAAGAAGAGATATCTGAACTGTTGGCTCAATTCCAAGAGCCTTAATCTCTGCTGCGCCCTTTGCAAGCTCTGCCTGATATGACATAACTGCAGGAATTATCTCCTCATTTGACATCTCTATCATAGTAAGTGCTTCGATATTAATCTTCTTACCATAATTCTCAAGCATTACATCAGCTCTTGCCTGAAGTTCTGCTCTATCCATAACATTAAGTCCTTCGAATATCTCAACGCTCTTATCTGAAGCAAGATATGGAACAGCATCAACCATACATTTAATATTTGGAAGACCACGCTTCTCTGCTTCGTCAACCCACTCAGCTGAATAACCATTTCCATTGAAGATAATTCTCTGATGAGCTTTAAGTGTATCTCTTACCATAGTCTTAACTGCTGCCTCAAAGTCATCTGCCTTTTCAAGCTCTGCTGTCATCTTCTTTAACTGGTCAGCTACAATTGTATTAAGCACCATCATTGGGAATGCTATAGACTGAGTTGAGCCAACCATTCTGAACTCAAATTTATTTCCTGTAAATGCAAATGGTGATGTTCTGTTTCTATCAGTTGCATCCATAGTAAATGTTGGAAGTGTGCTTGCACCTGATTCATATTTCTTACCCTTAAGTGATGAAGTTGCTTCACCCTTTTCTATAATCTGGTTAACGATATCTTCAAGCTGCTCACCAAGATAAGCTGATATAATAGCAGGAGGTGCTTCGTTAGCTCCAAGTCTATGGTCATTTCCTGCTGATGAAGCAGAAAGTCTAAGAAGCTCTGCATTGTTGTCAACTGCTGCAAGAACAGCTGCAAGGAAAAACTGGAACTGGAGATTCTTCTCCGGCTCTTTTCCCGGATCAATCAGATTCTCACCTTCATCTGTTGCGATAGACCAGTTATTATGCTTACCGGAACCATTTACACCTGCAAATGGCTTCTCATACAATACACACTCAAGATTATGC
>JBJEMQ010000175.1:0-9933 GCA_051879755.1 Coprococcus sp.
TAAGTTTTCTGGCAGCAGGTTTATTATCGGCTGTATTGGGACTTATAGTTGGTATTCCGGCATTACGTCTCAAAGGTGATTATCTTGCTATTATTACACTTGGTTTTGGTATGATTATAGTTAACCTGATAAACAATATTCCGTTTTGCGGACAACAGGGACTTTCACAGGGAGCTGCTTCGTCAGCACTTTATGCAAATGGACTAGGATTTTCAAATAGTGAGAAGCAGACTTATATGTGGCTTGGAGTATTTGTTGTGATTATATGTATGACAATAATGATTATGTTTGTACGTTCTAAATATGGTCGTATAATACGTGCAATACGTGATAATGAAATAGCTGCATCTGCATCAGGTATAAATGTAAGCTTTTATAAAGTTATGACATTTGTATTTTCAGCATTTTTTGCAGGAATTTCCGGTGCGTTGTATTCGTGCAGTAATGCGGCGCTTGCAACAACATCATTTGCATTTACAAATGGCTCAATTCTAAACTCGGTATTTATTGTTGTTATGGTTGTAATTGGTGGTATGGGCTCTATGACAGGTTCTGTTATTGCTGCCATAGGTATGTTTTTGCTTAATTATACGATCAAAAATGGTGCATGGGTTAGTGCGCTACCGGGATTTCTACAGAATATATTTACATATCCTATGTTAGTGTACTCAATTGCACTTGTTATAGTTATTGTGTTTAGACCACGCGGTATTATGGGAACTAAGGAATTTGCCTTGTGCGACATTGTGAAGCTGCCGGCGGCAATTAAGACAAAATTTAGTACAAAAACTTATGACACCGCAAAAGAAAAGGGGGATAAGTGATGGCTGAAGAAAAAGTACCGGTATTAAAGGCGCAACATCTGGGTATTACCTTTGGTGGTCTTAAGGCTGTAAATGATTTCAATATGGAAATATATAAAGGTGAGCTTGTAGGTTTAATCGGACCAAATGGTGCAGGAAAAACAACGGTTTTTAATTTGTTGACAGGAGTGTATACACCAACGGAAGGAGCATTTTACATTAATGGCGAGAGACTTAATGGGAAAAAAGTACATCAGGTGGTGGCAGCAGGCATAGCAAGAACTTTTCAGAATATACGTCTGTTTAATCAAATGACAGTATTGGAAAATGTTAAGGTGGCGTTTACAAAGGATATAAAATATAACATGGTATCAGCAATTTTGAGGACGCCTGCTTATTGGAAAAAGGAACGTGAGCTTGATGAGCGTGCCAGAGAATTGCTTTCGATTTTTAATCTTGAAGATAAAGCAGAGCTTACTGCAAGTAGTCTTCCTTACGGAGAACAGCGTAAATTGGAAATCGCCAGAGCACTTGCTACAGATATGAAGATATTGCTGTTAGATGAGCCGGCAGCCGGCATGAATCCGACAGAGACCGCGGAACTGCTTAGATGCATAAAGATAATAAGGGAAAAATTTGGAATTGCAATTTTGCTGATAGAGCATGATATGAGCCTTGTTATGAATGTATGTGAGCGAATTCATGTTATTAGTTTTGGTGAAACTATTGCGGAAGGACTGCCTGAAGAGATTGTTAATAACCCAGAGGTTATTGAAGCTTATCTCGGAAAGTAGTTGAGAGAAAGGCTGGGTGAAATATGTTAGAGATAAAAGATATTCATGTATCCTATGGTGCAATAAAGGCTCTTAAGAGTGTATCATTGAATGTAAATGATGGTGAACTTGTAACTTTAATCGGAGCAAATGGTGCAGGGAAAACAACAACACTTCATACAATCTCCGGTTTATTAAAAGCAAGTTCAGGCTCGATAATGCTGGACGGACATGATATACAGAAAATGCCTTCTCATGAGATAATCAGGCTGGGATTATCTCAGGTTCCCGAGGGACGTCATGTATTTGCAGAAATGACAGTATTGGAAAATCTGTACATGGGAGCATATATATTAAAAGATAAAAATAAGATAGAAGAAAATATTAAATGGGTATATGAACATTTCCCAAGACTTAAAGAGCGGTCTAAGCAGTTGGCAGGAACGTTGTCAGGAGGGGAGCAGCAGATGCTTGCCATAGGTCGTGCACTGATGACTAATCCTAAAATATTGCTTATGGACGAGCCTTCGATGGGACTGTCGCCATTACTGGTTGCGGAAATCTTTTCTATTATAAAAGAGCTTCAGAAATCCGGGATAACAATATTGCTTGTAGAACAGAATGCAAAGATGGCATTATCTGTAGCCGACAGAGCATATGTTCTTGAAAGTGGAACTATTACTATAAGCGGACCTGCAAAAGAGATGCTGAATGATGAACGTGTAAAAAAAGCATATCTTGGTGCATAGGCAAAGAAAAGGAGGTATGTAATGGATTCTTATATTATTACAATTGCGAGAGAGACCGGAAGCGGAGGCCTTGAAATTGCAAAAAAATTGTCAAAGACTCTTGGTATTCCGTATTATGACAGAGAATTATTAAGAAGAGCATCTGATGTAAGTGGTATTCATGAATCATTGTTTGGCTTGGCTGATGAACGTATTGGCTGGAAAGAAATGCTGTTTTCTGCAAAAAAAGTGTATAATGGTGAGGTCCTGCCTCCTGATGATGATGATTTTGTTTCTACCCGTAACCTGTTTAATTTCCAGGCAGAAGTGATTAAGGATATTGCAAAAACAGAAAGCTGTATTATAGTAGGGCGTTGTGCTAATTATCTGCTGAAGGATTATCCGAGGGTTTTGCGATTGTTTATATGTGCACCTCTGGAGAATCGTTATGAGCGTATAAGGGAAATACATGTTTCCAAATCGGAAAAAGATGTTATACGATATATTGAGAAAGAAGACAAGAGACGTTCGGACTATTATCATTATTATACAAATGAGGAATGGCGTGATGTATCAGCATATGACGTGTGTATGGATACATCGAAATATGGGATATCTGGATGCGTAGATAAGGTACAGAAAATGATTGATATATTACTGTAAATATATAATGGTACATATGGCAGTGTAAATACTGTAATATGTACCATTTATTATTTTGGAGTCGGACTATAAGCCGGGTTATGTCGAGAGTGTTCATCTATCTAGACTTTATGTTGCCATAAAGTTCAAGCGACCTACCTGGGATGCGGCGGGCCACCGTATCATCCCCATAACCATAAGGTTAATTTTTGGTCTTGCTTCGAGTGGGGTTTACAGAGCCTGTCCTGTTACCAGAACAGCGGTGAGCTCTTACCTCGCCATTCCACCCTTACCATAATAAATATGGCGGTATATTTCTGTTGCACTATCCTTAGAGTTACCTCCACCGGACGTTATCCGGCACCCTGCCCTGTGAAGCCCGGACTTTCCTCACCTGCATATATGCAGCCGCGAACACTTATCCAACTCACATATAGAGTTATAACATATTAAATATAAAGTTGTAAAGTTAATGTTTGTTAATGTTTGTAGTATCGAAAACTACTTAATATAGTTTACAATGATAGTTGTGGTATTTACGAATGCGTGTTATAATGAAGCAGGAAAATATAACTTTCATTACTGTTTGTGTCGTAAACAAAAACGGCGGAATGGAGATAAATATGAGTGACGTATTTCTTACAAATATGGATTATATAAGAATAAAGAATATGAATACTGTCAGCTATGGCGGTAATCAGGCATGGTGCAAATCAAAAAAAATGCAGAATGTAGGATGTGGAGTTATTGCGTTAGCAGATATAAGCATTTACCTTGCAGAACAGAATCCGAATATGATGACGGAGGCTATAAGAAGAATAAGTAAGCCAAACGGATTATATAACAAGAATGACTATCTTGAATATGTAAGATTTTTTCAAAGCCATTTTGTGATTTATCTTTTTATAAAAGGTATGAACGGATGGTCCATGCAGCATGCATTAAACAGATATTTTATGTTGAATGATATAGGACTTAAAGCAAAATGGAAGGTATTTCTGTCAGATGAAGAAATGATGAAGGAAATAAGACATTTGATTAGAAAGAATAAACCTGTTGTTTTGTCTATAGGTCCGAATACTCCTAATATATGGGGAAATGAAGGAATACCATTTTATGTTAATAAAGATGGAAAATTGAGAACATCGCTGAAGCGTGATGTTAAAGCTCATTTTGTAGTTGTAACCGGAGTTACTGAGATATATGGACAGGAATATCTTATTGTATCTTCATGGGGAAAGCAGTATTATATTAATTATGAAGAATACAGAGAATATATAAGTAAATATGGTGGAAAATTGACAAGCAGCATTTTGTACATAAAGGGAATTATATAAGTACGATTACATTTGGGATATAAAGAAGGGAGAAAATAAAATGGAAGCAGCTGAATGCATCAAGACAAGAAGAAGTGTTCGAAAATATACAGGTGAGATGGTTCCTAAGGAGACAATAAGAGAGATTGTGGAGCTGGCTTCGTATTCGCCATCATGGAAGAATACTCAGGTTATCAGATATATTCTCGTAGAGAATGAAGATATAATTGAAAGAATAGCAAATGAGGGAGTTATGAATTTCCCACTCAATCAGAAAACGGTAAGCAGAGCGAAACAGCTAATGATTATAACAAAGAAAGATGCTATATGCGGTTATGAAAAAGATGGCTCATATAGTACAAGTAAGGAAAATGGCTGGGAAATGTTTGATGCAGGAATAGCAACACAGACGTTTTGTCTTGCGGCTCATGAAAAAGGTGTTGGAACGGTAATACTTGGTGTATTTGATGATAAGATAGTAGGTGATATAGTAGGAATTCCCGACGGACAGACTGTGGCAGCAATTGTAGCAATGGGGTATCCGGCATTTGCACCTGAGATGCCACCAAGGAAAAATGTAGATGAATTATTGACATTTAAGTAGAATTTGTACTGCACTTTAGTATAATAACTAGGGTGCAGTTTTTTGATTTTGAGGTGTATAAGTATGACAAAGATAATGGGTACTAAGGCAGATACCTTGAAATATTTAAGTGAAAAGGTAAGCAAATCCAGTATAGAAAAAATGTATATCATAACTTGTTCTGAATATATGGCAGACAAGGAAAAGAGTGTGGATAAAATAAATAAATTCTTTAATGGCAGACATATTGTTATAAGAAGCTCATCATCAAATGAAGATGGTGAGAGAAGCTCAAATGCCGGACATTATGATAGCATTCTTGACATAAATCCGGATGACAAAAAGGCTGTTATGGCAGCTGTTGATACAGTTGTGAAATCATATGAGAGAGATATAGAAGATGTATCAGGTGAGCAGGTGCTTATACAAGGCATGCTGACGGATATTACTTATAGTGGCGTTGTATTTTCAAGAGAACTGAAATGTAACAGACCATACTATACCATAACATATGATTGCCAGTCTACAGATGCAGTTACAAGCGGTCGTGCAGGAAAAACAGTTTATATATCAAGAAATGCAGATATCGTAAGACTCCCGGCACATTGGGGCAGACTTATAGATGCTGTAAAAGAATTAGAAGCCATATATACGGACATTCCACTTGACATAGAATTTGCTATTGATAAAGAAAATAATATAACAATATTCCAGGTAAGACCTCTTGCTGCCTGTATTAATAGGAAAGAAAATGATGTTTCCGACAGGGAGATATTTGATGCGATAGAAAAGACAGAACGAGATTATATTGAACTTAATGGATTGTTAAAGGACAGAAATACCATTTTATCCGACATGGCTTTCTGGAATCCGGCAGAGATAATAGGCGAAAATCCGCATCCGCTGGATTACTCATTATACAGGGACATTATAACAAAGTCTGCATGGAATCAGGGACTTAATTATATAGGTTATAGAGCTGTAGACGGAGATTTAATGTACAAACTGGGAAATAAACCGTATATATCATTAAAACAGTCATTTCTATGCCTGATGCCGGAGGATATGGACAGAGCACTTGAGGATAAGCTTTTAAAATATTATAATGAAAAATTGCTCGAGGACATTAGTGCACATGATAAAATTGAGTTTGAGATAGTATTTTCAAGTTATGATTTCCAGACGGAGGACAGGCTTAAGGAGCTTGAAGCTTATGGTTTCTCAAAAGCTGAGATAGATGATCTCGGGGGTATGCTGTTTAATCTGACTAACAATGCAATTTGCAATTTTAAAAGAAACAGAATGAAGGATATACGGGCGCTTAATGGACTTAAGGTGCATCGCGAGAATATACGCAGTAACTGGCTCATGTCTATGAATGATGTGAATACGCTGCTCCAATATGTAACAGAGCTTTTGGAGAGTATAAAACATTATGGGACACCAAAATTTGCGAGACAAGCGAGACTTGCATTTATTTCTAAGGCATTCTGCAGATCTCTTGTTGCAAGAGGATATTTTACAGACAAAGAAATAGATGATTTTATGATGTCAATATATACTGTGGCAGCGGAGTATGATTCTGATTTTCAGGACCTGATGGAAGGAAAAATAACAAGGGTAAGTTTTGATGAAAAATATGGACACCTTCGATCGGGTACATATGATATAACCTGCGATACCTACACAAAGATGAGATTTGATACAGCAAAGGGCAGTGAAACGGCAAGGAAGCAGAGACAGAAAATAGAGAGCCTTAGACATAACCCACTTGATGCAGTAAAGCTGGCTGATGCGTTAGATGAGATTGGTTTCTTTATTGGAGTAAAGGATTTTATGGATTTCCTTAAAACATCTATGGAGGAGCGGGAATATTTCAAGTTTGAATTTACGAAGGCATTAAGTCTTGCTATTGATATATTGATAGAAGCGGGTGAAAAACTCGGGATAGACAAAAACGAGCTTGCATATCTGGATATTGATGATGTCAGAATGTGCACAAATAAGAACCCTGAGATAATAAAGGACAGATGGCTTTCTGTAATAGAAAAAAACAAAAAACAATATAAGATTAATTCGATGCTGATTTTACCGGACGTTATATCAGACAGCTTACAGATAAGCTGCATAGATATAAAAGAAGCAAGACCGAATTTTATTACTTCTGAATGCGTAACGGGTGAAGTGGTAGTACTTGAAAATTATGATAAAGATGATACAAGGGCAGTAGAAGCAGTTCATGACAGAATAGTTGTATTAACGAAGGCTGATCCGGGATATGACTGGATATTTGCTCATGGAATAAGGGGCTTTGTTACAAAATACGGCGGGGTGGCTTCCCATATGGCAATACGGTGTGCCGAATTTAATATACCGGCTGCTATAGGCTGCGGCGATGTAATATATAATGAAGCTGCCGGAATGAAACGGATGACGCTTGACTGCAAAAATGGGAAAATAATTAAGGAGGGATAGATATGCTCCATGCACTTATAACACAGCGTGAAGGTCAGAATATGTACGGAAAAACTACGGATGTACTTGAAGCTGCATATACAGAGTTTTATGAAAGCATGGGCATTCGTTTACATCCCGTGTCGAATTTTACAAGGGATTTTCAGAGCTTATTTGATGAAGCCAGTGATGTTCTTATTGTTACAGGAGGAGGAACACTTCATCCAAAATATTATGTTGAGCCTCATAATGCGGAGCTTCAGCCACATAGGGATGCCATGGAGGAACGGCTTATTATGTATTGTGTGGAAAATGGTATTCCTATTATAGGAGTGTGCAGAGGCATGCAGCATTTGAATGCCTTATTTGGAGGAAAGATATCATATTCTGCACCTTTTAAGGTTGCAAGACCAAGAGGAATAGATCATATGGCCCGTATAGTTAATACTGACAGATATATCAAAGTAAATAATTTCCACAGTGATTGTGTATATACTGAAAATCTGTCAACCATGTTTTACCCGATTGTGGTAGATGAAGAAAATGATACTGTTGAAGCATTTGTATCACCAACTATGAGTATTCTCGCATTTCAATGGCATCCTGAGCGATATTTTGAAAGCGAAGAAGGAAGACTGTTCACACGTCACCTGATACAGGATTTTCTTGGAATACCCAGGGATAATAAAAGATCGGACATAGACTAGAATATTAGTGTGAAAAGAGGATATAAAAATGAGTGACAAAAAGGAAGTAAGTCCGGAAAAAATAATCAATACGATTGAAAAACTAAGAGATGACAAAGGATTTATAAAAAATATCGGAGTTGAGTATATGGATTTCGGAGAGGGAAAAGCAACAGGAAGATTAAAACTTATTGGTAGTATGCGAAACCCTTATGGACAGGCACATGGAGGATGTATATTTTCTCTCGCTGATACCATAGGAGGAATAGCTGCAATGACAAGAGGAAGTTATGTTACAACTATGTCGGCATCTGTTGAATATTTAAAACCTGCAAAGGACACCGAATATATATATGCGGAGGCAGTTGAGATAAAAAATGGCAGAACAGTATCGGTATATGATGTGTATGTGAGGGATGATGCCAAATCAAATATTGCAAGAGTAACTCTCAGTTATTATAAATTAACTCCTATAGAATAAAGGAAACAGTATTACACATTTTAGAATATGAAATTAGTGTGATTTATTGAAATGAAACGCAAAAAATGATAAAATAGCTGTTGTGTTGACATTACGCAGGTAATTATGGAAATTGCCGGTATCTGGAGGTTTTTATATGGAAAACGGAAAAGCCAAACAGCTGCTTGATAAGATACAGCTGCTTGTTGAAGAAGGACAGAGTGTTCCATTTGCAGCAGGCAAGACGCTTGTAAATAAAGAAGAGATGTTAGAGATTGTCGAGGAATTAAAGACAACTATTGATATAGAGCTTAAGGCTTATCATGAGATAACAGATAAGCGAAGTAAGATTATAAAGGAAGCAAATAAAGAAGCTGAGGAGATAATTATAGAGGCTGAAGAAACTGCATCAAGGATACGACTCAGCAAACCTAGTCCGATTGCAGTTTCAAGAAAGGTTAAGAATCTGAATAAACAGGATAAAATGGCACTTAGAACAGCAAATGAAATATATGCTGCATCTATTATATATACAAATGAGATGCTTATGGAAATAAATGAATCTGTAAGACAGGCATATAATATGATTAGCCTTGAGACAGACAGAGTTTTAGATTCACTGAGAAAAAAGTCAGAGATAATAGAACAAAATAAGCGGGAGCTTATGGATGGGCTTATGGATATGAAAAAGCAGGAGAGATATGCGGATATTCTCGAGATAAGCCAGTTGCTTGCGAATGAGCTGTATTATGAAAAAAACAAGGCAAAGGATGATGATAAGGAAGAACAGGATGATCAGTCTGAGCTTGTTCAATGGGAATTCGATTTTGAAGAAAAAAAGACGCCTGATCCTATCAGAGTAAAAGCTGCAAATACCAAACATATGGAGCAGCGCCCACCTGTGCCTCTTGAAGATAAGGTAACTGATGATTTCTCCGACTGAGATAAAAGCCTCCGACGGATGGCAGAGATGCGCAGATGAAGATGTCACATATAAGTGCGACGTGCATCCCGCCGTCAATAATGCCAAGGCGTTATTAAAAAGTGGATTATAGTGCTTATAACGCACGAAAAAAATAATTAAGATTTAAATATTCTTACGATAGCTAAAATGCTGTTTAAGATGTATTGATAAGGTCAAAAACGTATTGTATAATGAGTGAGTAACGTAAAGGTCAAAAACGACCTTATTAAATATAGCGGCCAGGGCCGAACAGGAGGTATATAAAATGGGTATATTAAAGAGATTTAAGGACATTATGTCAGCAAACATTAATGCTTTACTTGATAAGGCAGAAGATCCGGAAAAGATGATTGACCAGTATATGAGAGATATGCAGGAAGATTTAAGAAAGGTTAAATCAGAGACTGCTACGATTATGGCAGAGGAGCAGAGATGTAAGAGACAGCTCGATGAATGTGATGCAGAGATTGCTAAGATGCAGACATATGCAGAAAAAGCACTTCTTGCCGGTAATGAGGCTGACG
>JBJEMQ010000176.1:0-9550 GCA_051879755.1 Coprococcus sp.
TCCTACGCCACCTTTTTGGTTTGCAATTGCTATTATTCTGCCCATTTTTGCCTCCTTATTCAAATGTTTCACGTGAAACATATTACTTCTATAGTATCATTAAGATATATGTTTAATTAATTTTACATAGCTCTATAATAGTCTCAGAATAACTTTTCTGCGAGATTATTATTTGAAAATGAACACCAGCTATGCTGATATCTTAATATGCACAATTTATGTAGCTATGCAAAATATTTTGCTGATTCAACACAATATTGTACATATGTTAAATTAATTGATTTTTACATTTATTTATAAAATTATATCACTAGTGTTTTATATATGAAGATAATTAGTAAATGTAAAAAATCTGCAAGTATGCATATTTTTATATAAGTGTGGTTTTAAATGCTAAAAACACACTCATATAAAGATAAAATATGACTCCTGATATTATATCACTTTACTATGTCTATTTCTACATTATATTACAAAAAGTTTTGTCGAATGATTGCTGACAACTTATGATTTTAGAGAAAATATGAGATTTCATACATTTTAAAACATACTTATATATGATTCAATTCTATGTGGTTTGCTTAATTGTTTGTTTGTATTAATATTAAATTAGTATTTACAGGTTTGAATAGTGAAAATTGAGTATATAATTGACAAAATAATTGAAAATACCTACATCCATCTGTACTGGAGAGAATTATGTAAGCAAAAACAGTGAAAAAATTAATGAAAAGTCTAATCTCCCAGCTATGTTGGGGAGAATAGTGTAAGTGGAAACGGTGTTGCAAGCCAAACTTAAACATAGGAGACCCAAATGAACAATAGAAACTATCACACACTTGTTGAAAATACAAATATCATATAATATTTATACCAAAATACCATAACAAATAATATATGGTAAAGTTCGGGATGATGTAAGAAAAATAATCAGTACATTATGCAAATATAAGGATGTTGAGATTATAGCAGGGGTATTATGCATAGTTCATGTATATCTTAGTGAAACAATACCACTAGAGTTACTTGTATCAAACCTTATGGAATACTTAAAAACACACTAATGCTTTATGATAGACATCTGGAATTACAAAAAAATGGAATAAAGCCTTTTAAATAAGATGATATTATGTTGAAACAAGTGGTAATATCACAGATGAAGTAGTTTAAAATATATAAAAGAACAAACAGAAAAATCAAAAAATATGGTTCAAGAAGTACCGCTTTATAGTAAACCGGTAAAAGTGATTGCAATACCACCTTTTGGGGCAAACAATAACATAACCCTTTGGAGAAATAATATCAAAACACCAGCTCAACTGGTGGTTGCTGACTAGAATAATAAATGAAGTTGTAGATAAATAATACATATAACAAGAAATTTAAATAAGTAAAAGAATTAACAACAATTACTACTTAATTATGTGTACGCGGACAATAAGTCAGAACTCTTTTTCTGCAAACAGGAACAATTTTTGATTTTTGACTTTATAGCATATTATTTAAACATATTTGCTTATAAATGTTTCACGTGAAACATTTATAAACAAATATATTATAAAATAATGTGTATTAAACAACATACTAATTATCCATATATATGAAAAAATATGTGTAAAAAAAGCACAGACAAAAGAACTATTTTGAACTCGTGTTATAAAACAAATATTAGTTTTATTAACATTTACATATATTTATTTGAAATTAAAACGGAATGTCTATAATCTGATATGAGATTTGTATTAATGTTAATTTAGTTTTTCCCCGAATAAAGATATAAATATAGAAAAAATCAGATAGAAACGTAGAAACAAAATAGAAATGTGCATTTATATTATAATTCAAGTTACGAATGATCTGTATCGAATTATAAATAGCTGAGATGTTTCACGTGAAACATCTCAGCTATTTATAAAAATTCAATGTAGGAGCATAATATAAAAAAATTATGAAATTTGTTCAAAAAATTTTCCTATTTCGGTCCATGCCTTTCGGGATTCTGGCATAAGTGTCGTTCCTAATTGAAAGACATGAAACATTCCTTCATATACAGACAGACGAATTTTTACACCCTGTTGTTTTGCCTTTAAAGCTACTGATGTTGAATCTGATAATAACATTTCGTGGCTCCCTACCTGAATAAGCATTGGTGGAAAATCAGAAAAATCACCAAACAATGGAGAAATATAGGGATTTCTAGGATTATAGTTACCTATATATGCACTGTCAAATATAATGCTGTTATCAGTATTACCGAATATAGGATCTATTTCGTAATTATCTTTGTAAGAAGTACCGCTTGCTGTCAGGTCAGTCCAAGGTGACATAGCAATTATTCCTGCCGGAAGCTGTCTGTCTCTGTCACTTAAATAGTGACAGAGACACATGGCAAGTCCTCCGCCTGCAGAGTCACCTGCAATAATTATTTTATCTTCTGAATAACCTTGACTGAGCAACCAGTCAAATGCATATAAAGCATCATGCAAAGCTGCCGGAAAAGGGTTTTCAGGTGCAACTCTGTAATCTATGGATAATACAGAAGCACCTTTACATACTTCGGAATAAAGTCCTGCAAAAGTGCGATAATAGTTTTTAAATGCACCAATATATCCTCCACCATGAAGCTGTAATATCACATATTCATTTGAATATTTTGTATTTTTTAAAAATTCCATTTTAAATTTCCCGGTATCATAATCTGTTATTTGAATATGCTCGGGATATTTGTAGGACTTATCAAAATCACTTATACCTCGTGAGTTTTCACGAAAATGAGTTCGAATAAAATTATTTTGGTTGAAATCTGATACAAGTTCTCTGATTATTTTACCCTGTGTACTTATATCATCTTCAAAATTGTTGTTATTTATCAATTTATCAAATAAAGTCATAATAAAAATCCTTATAATTAAAATATATAGTATATTAGTATAATATATGATATCAAATATATTTAAAAAAGTATACTATATAAATATAAATGTTTCTGTCAAGTAATAGTTGGCAATACTCTTATCTGCCTATCCGTACGCCATATTTCCATATGATATAATGAGCATTGCGATGACTGTGCTTGCACAAGCCGGCATAATGCGAGTGCCCACATGGAGGATACAGACTTAAATGAAATGCGAAGATGGATATGTGTATAAATATATAACCCTATATTATGTAGCTACATAATATAGGGTTATATATTGAAGTCAGCGAAAGAAAAAATGTCTGTAACTGCTTTTCTATATCTTATACATGAAAACGTCTTTTCAATTCAGTAGTTGCTTTTTTCTCTCCAAAAACGAGAGTCGCTATAAAAAGAATATCACTTACAGCGGCAGCAATATATACAAGAAGTGGAAATGTATATAATTTGAATAAAATCAGAATACATAATATAGCGCTTAGTATTACAGTGTATACCTGCAATAGTATATATGATTGCCAGTTGCCTGAATTTGCAAACAATAGAACAAGTATAGCACCATCAAGTACTAATATGGCTGAAGGTAATGCAAAATTAACAGACCAGCCTGTATATCCTATTGAGAAGTCAATCAAAACAGAACATATCATAACTGCAAGAGTGTGTATCATCATTTTTGTTCTGTGGCTTGTATTGTGTTTAAAGGTATATATAAATGAAAAACATAAATAGAGCATAGCAATCCCACATATTATAGACCAGTCTATGGTATGTGAAGTGAGTGAATTAATAACTATTAGTGCACATTCTGTTAATACACAGCAGAATATGACAAGTTTAAACACAAATTTCATTTTCTTTACAGATGGTGTTATGTCAGGATACATAGCAGATTTTGAAATATATGAGTCTGCATCTGTATAATCTGATTTTAAATTATCCTTATTTAACTCTAAAACACTATTACATAGAGGACAATATAGTGAATCGTCAAGTATATCAATATTACATCTGTTACATTTACTCATAATATACCCCATTACTTTCTACAGAAACCTGAATTCCGTCCTGAACCATTTTCCTAAAGAAGCATTTCTGGATGTTAGTTTCTCTGATTGCTGCACTAAAGGTAAATGTCAGGGTGTCCTTATAGCTGCAAACACTTCCTTTTATATTTTGTCCTTTTGACATGGAAAGAACAACGTGGAAAGCGCTGATATAAGGTTCATATTCAGGAGCAATATTTATGATACCAATATTTGTTATGGTTGATGTATTTGCTCTTGCTGAAGCCTTATATATTCTTCGCATGGCTACATTTTTTATAATGCGCGGAACTGCTCTGATTACAAGGTTTACTTCATTTGAAACATTGTATGAAAGAAGCTTTTCAAGATTTTCTTTGCATATCTGTTCATTCAGACCTTCTGCAATAATAGAAAGAACTTCTTCAAATGTATAAGAGTCTTTAGTGGGTTTAAAAGCAGCAGATACTACTGCAAAAAAATTCTTCATGGTATTTGAATCAAAATATGGTCTTAGATTTACCGGAATGCAGGTGCTTATAGGTTTATCGCTTGGCATACCCTTTAAATATTCCTGATAAACGGACCATGTAAATAATCCAATTATATATTGGTTTATTGTAACACCATAGGATTTTGATACTCTTTTTATATCATCGAGATTAATATATCCATGTATTATGCCAAAATGGTCAAAAGGAAGTTTCTCACCTTTTAGTATTACGGCTTTTTCTGTCTTATAAGTTTTTTTTGCGCTTCTTCTGTAGTTTTTAATATAGCTGTCTTCTTTATTCAGACTTGTGTCAGTACTTAGACTATCTATAGCTTTTTCTTTTAACTCAGGATATTTGTATCTGAGATATTGGTAGATAAGCTCTTTAAGAAACATGAATGCACCGTTTCCATCTGTTAATACATGAAATACCTCCAGATTTATTCTTTTCCGGTAATATGTTACACGAAAAAGATAATCATTATTCGTATATTGGTTTATATAAAGACAGGGATAGGTATTTTCAGGAGTTACTCTTGGAGCAGGTTTATTATTTGCTTCAAAGTAATACCAGAAAATACCTTTCTTAAGTTTTTCATTAAAAACATCAAAATACGGAAGTATTTTGTCCAGTGCCTTTTGAAGTAAATCAGGCTCAATATCTTCGGTAAGAGTTACGGAAATGCGATATACATTGCTGACGCTTTCGTTAGCAATAACGGGAAAAAGATTTGCAGTATTATCCAGTTTATCCCATTTTACTGAAGTATATCTGTCATTTTTTTTCCCGGTTCTACGCTTTTTTGGCATGTTATCATCCTCATAATTATTTGTCACAGCCGGCGTAGTATCTATATTCTTTTTATTTTTTACCTTATTTTTTTTAGCCAATTTAGTCACCTTAAAATAGTAATGTATTTTATGACCTTTGCCATGTAAATACAGTTATTGTAAGCTGTATGGACTACATGGCTTCCGGTGCTTCGATGCCAAGTAAAGAAAGGGCATCACTTATGGTCTTTTTTGTAAGATAAGTCAGCATTACACGGGCATTTTTAATGTTTTCTTCAGGAACATTAATTCTTGTAGAATTATAGAATTTATTAAATGCCTGTGCTACATCTACTGCAAATCTTGCAACTATGGATGGCTCATATTTTTCTGCTGCATCAGCAACAACCTTTGGAAATCTTGAAATTTCCTTAAGAAGTTCCATAGCATCATATTCTGTAATAACAGAATAATCTATATCCATATCAGGCGAAAAGCCTTCAGCAAGTCTTATTATACTTGAACATCTTGCATGTGTGTATTGAACATATGGACCTGTTTCTCCATCAAAGTTAAGTACTTTATCCCAACTGAAGGATACATCCTTTATTCTCTGATTATATAAGTCGTTAAATAATATGGAACCTACACCAACCATCCTTGCAACTTCTTCCTTATTTGGAAGGTTAGGACTTTTTTCAGTAATTATCTCCAGACTTTTTGCAATGGCATCGTTTAAGATATCCTCTGCATATATTATATTTCCATTTCTTGTGGATAACTTTGCACCCTCAAGACTTACAAGACCGTATGGTATATGAATAAGCTGATCTTTTGCCCATTCATTTCCAAGAAGCTCTACAACTTTGAAAACCTGCGCAAAGTGGAGCTTCTGCTCCTGTCCTGTTACATAAAGACATTTGCAGAAATTGTAAGTATTCTTTCTATAGAAGATAGCAGCCAGGTCTCTTGTTGCATAGATGGAACTTCCATCCTTTTTTGTAACAATACAAGGAGCCATATCATATTCGGACAAATCAACTATCATGGCACCTTCGCTTTCCTGTAAAAGTCCGGCAGATGTCAATTGGTCAACAACATCCTGACATTTATCCCTGTAGAAGCTTTCTCCAAGATAATAGTCAAAATCTATGCCAAGAAGATCATAGATTCGCTTATATTCTATAAGACTTATGTCTTTAAACCATTGCCAGATGGAAAGGGCTTCTTCGTCACCATTTTCCATTTTGTTAAACCACATACGGGCATCGTCTACAAGCTCAGGTTTTTTGTCTGCTTCTTCATGGAATTTTACATATAATCTCATAAGCTCAGCTATTCCATCTTTTTCGACAGCTTCTTTTGAACCCCATGACTTATATGCTACGATAAGTTTACCAAACTGTGTACCCCAGTCGCCTAAGTGGTTTATACGGTTTACCTTATATCCAAGTTTTGTATAGATTTTATATAAAGAATTACCAATAATAGTAGTTCTGAGATGACCTACATGAAAGTTCTTGGCAACATTTGGTGAAGAATAGTCAATACATATGACTTTTCCATTACCTTCGTCTGAACCACCAAAGTCTTCTGTCTTTGCAGCATCTACCATCGTTTTTACAAATATCTCAGGCTTGATATAGAAATTCAGGTAAGCACCCTGCACATCAATCTTTTCAAGAAAATCTACATTACCAATAGCCTCTTTAATTTCAGCAGCTATCATATTTGGTGCTTTTCTCATAGTTTTTGCAAGTCTGAAACAAGGAAATGCAAAATCACCCATTTCATGACGAGGTGGAATTTCAATAAATGAAGCAATCTCTTCATTTGTCATACCTTCAATATTTTTTGAAATAAGTTCTACTATTTTGTTTTTCATCTTTATATATCCTCACTATTATTTGTAGTAAACTTTTAATTAATTCTCATCTACTAAAAATGAAAATCTTACATTTGTTCCACTTATTATATCACCATCTATCTTAAACTGACCACCCAGAAGATAGATAATTTCTCTGATACGGTGAAGACCACTGTACCAAGGTGTAACATGAGAAAAATTACTGTCTATGCCTACACCATTATCATTTATAGATACATCTATAAGTCTGCTGCTTATATATATGTTGACAACAATCCTATTTGCATTTGAATGTTTAAATGCGTTATCCATAATTTCTCTTATAATAATTACCAGATTTGAGGTAATTATATCAGGAATAGTTATATCATAATCAGGACATTCTATTTCTGATTCAATAACACATTCGGGGTGGGACTCCTTATATTCCAACATAATGTCATCAAGAAGGGTCCATACAGGCTCGGTTGTGTCTATGTTATATGCAAGGTCATCTATCATACCATCTATGCAGTCTAATAAATTATCATTAGAGGTTATAAGCTCATCTAATGTAATGCTGGCTCTGTTGATATCAGATTTCAACAGCCTTGAAAGTACCTCAAGCTTATGGAGATTACTATCGATAGTTTCAGCTACTTCTGTGTCCAGTTTATCAGCAAATTGTTTTCTTTCATAATCATGGAGCATAAGTATATTTAAACCATGGTTTATATCAGGTTCCTCGGATATCTCATCTTCGTAGGCATCATCCACTTCATCTAAAATATCATCCTCATCCTCTTTTGCTGATATTTCCTGTTCTCTTATTTTACAAGCTTCAATCTCAGCTTCAGCTGAAAAAATAAGTTCCTCAAGCTTTTTGTTTGAAGTATTAAGAGTAGTAATACGTTTTTTCAAACTGTCAATTTCCTGTTCAAAATTTGATATTTTGTCATCAATTGAAGTTTGCATATTCATAAGCTCATGAAGCTGTGTTTCTATCTGCGCTGCCTTTTCCTGTTGTATAGTATTTTCTGTAGAAAATGGCGAAAATACATTTTGACCTGTGCTGTTTTTAAAAGAGTAAATATTAAGTGTTTTTACCAGCTCATCAATCTTTGATTTAAGTTCAAATTGTTCAGTTTTCAGTTCCTGTACAAGCTCAAGCTTATGTACATATAAATCATTAAAATAGTCAAGCATATCCTTATTGGATTCTTTAACTATTTTCAGATTTTCAACAGATGATGTATCCATAGCTGACTCCTTTGCATATTTACAAATCGTTGTCTATATTCTTCATTATTCTGGCAAGACGTCTTTCGTAATCTCTCTTTCTTGCAAGTGATTTAAGTTTACGCTGCTTTCTGACGTGTGCTGCATATAGAAGATATATAGTTGTTAAAGCTGCAATTATAACAGCAATAGTAATTATTACTTTTAATGAGTGTTTTTTGTTCTTATCTGAAGTTTTTACAATTCCCTGCGTTTCTTCCGCCTGTTTATTGTCCGATTTATCCTGCATAGTATTATGTGAATAGCCGGATACAAGTATAGGTGTCTGACCAATAACATTTCCATTATATTTGAAAACCATGTTGCCTATATTGTAGGTACCTGACAATTCGTCAAATGTAACAGTATCAGTATAGGTTATGTCGGTAGTAATATTCTGGGTATTCCAGTCATTTTTAACGGACAAATAGTAATTTGCATCTGTAGACAGGTTTATTTCACCGGAAAAATCTGTGCTATAAAAAGTATTAAGCCTGTTTACAGCTTCATTTCTATCCGACTCAGAAAATGATATATATTCTTCTGCTGACAAACGAGTATAATTATTAAAACAATACTCATATAATGCCTTGGAGTCGGTATAAGCATTCCAGGATCCCATGCAATCCATTATTACACATATAAGCTCTGTATCACCTTTTTTGGCCCAGGTGACAAGTGTGTTATTTGCATCTTCTGTATAACCTGTTTTGCCACCTTCACAATACTCATAGTAATATGATGAGTCCGGTTGTACCATTTTACAATGCTGGTTGAGAGGTCTTTCTTCTTCACATAGATTTGTAGGTGCTACAGTAAAATTAAGAGTACTTGTTATGGTACGAAAATCTTTAAGAGAAAGAGCCGCTTTTGTAATTAGAGCCATATCATAACAGGTAGTATAATGCTTTTCATCATGAAGACCATTTGCATTGGTGAAATTTGTTCCCTTGCAACCCAAATCAGCAGCAGTCTTAGTCATGAGTCCGGTAAAATCTGTTATACTGCCTCCGGATATATGTTCACCAATTGCCCAGGCAACTTCATTTGCAGACTCAAGCATAAGGGCATATAACCCTTCTTTCATGGTGATATTTTCATTTACATCAAGTGCAATATTACTGCTATCCCTTTCTATCCCCCATATCGCATCATATGACATGGTTAGTGTTTCATCAAAGGATGAATTTTTTAGTGCCAGATAGCAGGTCATGATC
>JBJEMQ010000177.1:0-9549 GCA_051879755.1 Coprococcus sp.
AAAGAGGTAAATGAGCTGAATAATCAGGTAACGGAAATTAATAATAATAAGAACAATCTTGCTAATAACAATAAGCAGCATGAAGACAATAAACGGGAATGCGAAGCACGTATTGAAGAACTTGAGTCAGTAGTTGAGGAACAAAAAGTTAAGCTTGAAACAGCAAATGACAGTGTATCAGCTCTGACAATCAGTTTTAATACCATAAAGCAAAAAGAAGATTTTATCCTTGAAAATATAAACAGAATAGAACAAGATAAGAAACAGCTTTTAGAGGAAATGAACCGGTATACTGAACAGGTAGAAGATTCGTTTAATGAGATATCAAAGCTTGAACAGCAAATACATGATATAGAAGACAGTATAGCTGACAGCAAAAAGAATATTCTTGAGAGTGAAGACAAACTGGCTGAATTCTCTGAAAAGAGAGATGAGCTTAATAGAGATCATAAGGAATTTTTTGCAAGACGTGAGGAGTTGTCTGAGAAAATTGCAGGCCTTGAAAAAGCATCATATAAGTTGAATTCTTCTATAGAGAAGAATACAGAAAAATCAGACAGTTTAAATAACTATATGTGGGAGGAATATGAGCTTACATATACATCAGCTTTAGAACATAAGGCTGAGGAACTGTCGGAACTGCCTTCGCTTAAGAAAGAAATAGCTGCTGTAAAGGCAAAGATAAAATCTTTAGGTGATGTAAATGTAAATGCTATAGAGGATTATAAATCTGTAGCTGAGCGATATGAGTTCCTTAAAGAACAGCATGACGATATAGTTCAGGCAGAAACAAATCTTCTTGGCGTTATTGCTGAGCTGGAGAAATCCATGCAGGAACAGTTTGCAGAGAAATTCAAAGAGATACAGGTTATGTTTGACAAGGTGTTCAAAGAACTTTTCGGAGGCGGAAGAGGTGCGCTTGAACTTGTTGATGATGAAAACCTTCTTGAAACAGGTATCAGAATAATTGCTCAACCACCAGGAAAAAAACTTCAGAATATGATGCAGCTTTCCGGTGGAGAGAAATCACTTACAGCCATTGCACTGCTATTTGCAATACAGAGTCTTAAACCATCTCCGTTCTGTTTGTTAGATGAGATTGAGGCTGCACTTGATGACTCTAATGTAAGAAGATTTGCAAAGTATCTGGACAGACTTACAAAGGATACACAGTTCATAGTTATATCTCATAGAAAGGGAACTATGGAGGCTGCTGATATATTATATGGTATAACCATGCAGGAAAAGGGTGTATCGACTCTTGTATCTGTAAATCTTATAGAAAATGATTTAGATAATTAAAGTATATATGAGAATATGATAAAATTAACCACACAATACGGAGGTAAAACATATGTCAGAAGAAAAAGAAAAAAAAGGTTTTTTTAAGCGATTAAAGGAAGGCTTAACAAAGACAAGAAATAATATAGTAGAAAGCTTTGCATCTGTATTTGGTGCATCTCATATAGATGATGATTTCTATGATGAGTTAGAGGAAACATTTATCATGGCTGACATGGGCTATGAGACTACGGAAAAGGTTATTGAGGATCTTAAAGCAAAGGTTAAAGAAGCAAAAATAAAGGAGCCTGCTGCCTGCAAAGAATTGATTATAAATATAATCAGAGACCAGATGATGGTAGATGACAGTGCGTATGATTTTGAAAACAAAAAAACGGTTATACTTGTCATAGGCGTAAATGGTGTTGGAAAGACAACAACGATAGGAAAGCTTGCTGCACAGTACAAAAATGCGGGAAAGCGTGTTCTTATAGCTGCTGCTGATACGTTTAGGGCAGCTGCCATAGACCAGCTTAAGACATGGGCTGACAGAGCACAGGTAGATTTGATATCACATAATGAGGGCGCAGATCCTTCGGCTGTTGTATATGATGCAGTAGCTGCAGCCAAGGCAAGAAATACAGATATTCTTCTTGTGGATACAGCTGGAAGACTTCATAATAAAAAGAATCTTATGGACGAGCTTGCCAAGATGAGAAGAATTATATCAAGAGATTATCCGGATGCAAATGTAGAATCGCTTATTGTTCTTGATGGAACAACAGGACAGAATGCACTTGAACAGGCAAGACAGTTTAGCAATGTAACAGAGATAGATGGTATAGTTATTACAAAGTTGGATGGAACTGCAAAGGGTGGTATTGCAATTGCGATACAGTCAGAGCTTAATGTTCCTGTGAAATTCATAGGAATAGGTGAAAAGATTGGAGATTTGCAGAGATTTGATCCATCGGCTTATGTAAACGCTTTATTTGCGGATTTCGATGAAGACAGAACAGAACTGGATATATTGCTTGAAGATGATATGTAAACGGATTATTATATTTTAGTATATACCATATATAAGGAGATGTGCACAATGGCAGAAGAATTGACACTAAAAAAATTTGAAGAGGCATATGAAATAATCAGTAAGGTTGTACTTCCTACAAAGCTTATTGAAAGTGAGTATTTCAGTAATCTGACAGGAAATAAGGTTTTTTTTAAACCTGAGAATCTGCAGCTTACCGGAGCTTACAAGATAAGAGGCGCATATTACAAGATAAGTACCTTAAGTGATGAAGAAAGACAACGTGGTCTTATTACTGCATCAGCAGGAAATCATGCTCAAGGTGTTGCATACGCTGCAAAGGCATATGGCGTAAAAGCAACTATTGTTATGCCGTCTTCAACACCTCTTATCAAAGTGAACAGGACAAAGTCATATGGTGCAGAGGTTATTCTTTATGGAGATGTGTATGACGAGTCGTGTGCATATGCACTTGAATTAGCAGAGGACAGAGGATATACATTTATTCATCCATTTGATGATTTGGATGTAGCCACAGGACAGGGTTCGGTAGCTATGGAGATAATAAAGGAATTACCATTTGTAGATTATATTCTTGTCCCAATAGGCGGTGGCGGCCTTGCAACAGGTGTATCGACGCTTGCGAAGATGATGAATCCTAATATAAAGGTTATAGGTGTGGAACCTGCAGGTGCAAACTGTATGCAGGTATCACTTAAGAATAAGAAGGTTACTACACTTCCTATGGTAGATACAATTGCTGATGGTACTGCTGTTAAGACACCTGGTACAAAGATATTCCCATATATTCAGAAGAACCTTGACGGAATTATCACTATTGAAGATAGTGAGCTTATAGTATCTTTTCTTGACATGCTTGAAAATCACAAGATGCTTGTAGAAAATTCAGGGCTTCTTACTGTTGCGGCACTTAAGCATCTCGACGTAAAAGGGGCAAAGGTAGTCAGCATTCTTTCAGGTGGAAATATGGATATGATTACATTTGCATCTGTAGTGCAGCATGGGCTTATAGCAAGAAGCAGGATATTTACTGTATCAACACTTCTTCCTGACAAGCCGGGTGCTCTTATGAATATATCCAAGGTTATTGCAGACCTTCAGGGTAACATAATCAAACTTGAACATAACCAGTTTGTATCAATTAACAGAAATTCTGCCGTTGAGCTTGTTATAACCATGGAGGCATTTGGTCCTGAACATAAGCAGCTTATAATAAATACGCTTGCTGAAAAGGGATATAAGCCAAGAGAGACAATGACAAAAGGAATATATAATTAATTATGATAAAAATTCATGTGAACGGCTTAAAAAATATATATTGTAATAAAGGTGACATATTATTTGATGTACTTGTCAGAAATAATATAACCTTTATAGGTAATTGTGGCGGAATGGGCAGATGTAATGCATGTATGGTATATGATGAGATAAATTCTGTCTATATAAAAAGTTGTAAACATGAAGTTATAGAGGATATGGAGATATCCTTAAATGATAAAAAACCAAATATAGTTGACACTTATATAACAGATTCCTGTGTAAATATAAAAAACTCATTTCTGACAGAAAAAAGTTTTGATGAGACAGATAAAGGATATCCTTTGCGATATTTATATGGAATAGCAATAGATGTCGGCACAACAACTATCGCTATGGAATTGGTTGAATTAAATAGCAATAAAGTATTTGAAAGTTATTCAGCTTATAATTCACAGATATGTCATGGTGCTGATGTAATATCACGTATCAGTTATGGTTCATCAGGAGATGGCTTTGCCAGACTTAGAAGTCTGGTATTGACTGATATATATAAAGGTATTATGGTACTTACAAAAAATGGAAAGACAGCCGTAGAACAAATTGTAATAGCCGGAAATACAACGATGCTTTCTATTATAGAGGGACATACCCTTGAAAACCTTGCAGCTTATCCATTTGCCATCAAGAATAGGGATGCAGAAGAATATACATTTTCTCAACTTTTTGGTGATATGTTAGTTGGAAGTGATGATATATATGATACTATGGAATTTGATAAAGTAAGTATAGTATGTCTTCCAAACATAAGTGCATTTGTGGGAAGTGATGTGGCATCAGGTGCATATACAGTAGGTATTGCAAATGATACCGCATACAATATGCTTATTGACTTAGGTACAAACGGAGAGATAATTCTTGCAAATAATAAAGGTGGATATGCGACATCATGTGCCTGTGGCCCTGCATTTGAAAGCTGCTTTAGAAGCGGAAGTATACAAGGAACTAGTCTATTTGATATGTTGGCTATACTCAGAAAACGAAGAATTATTGACAGTAGCGGACTGCTCAAAGAACCATATTTCAGCCGGGGATATAATGCCGGAAATGATATGGTTATAGATATGGAACTCATACACAATTTTTTACTTGCAAAAGCCGCCATAGGTGCAGGTATCCAAACACTGATTAAAGTGTGCGGCATAAATGAGAATGATATAAGACATATATATATTTCGGGAGGCTTTGGATTTCATCTGAATATAGAAAATGCTATTTATCTGGGTATGTTTCCTGAAAGCTTTAGAGATAAAGCAATAATTTCAGGTAATACATCATTGGCAGGAGCAAGATATTGTCTGTCAGATAAAAGCAATATAAATGGACTTAATAATTTTATAAACAGCATCACTCCTGTTAATATGGGAGATAATAAAGAATTCAATAAGAGATATGTTGATGGTATGTCATTTCCTGATTAATAGAAATGACATATACTGCATGAAAAGGATACTGAAAGATGAATTTACTTAGTATATCAAGTGGAAGCAGTGGAAACTGCTACTATATAGGAAATGATAATACACACATTTTAGTAGATGTAGGAATAAGTGGGAAAAAAGTAGAAGCAGGATTAAAGGACATAGGTATAAAGGCTGATGAATTGTCAGGTATACTTATAACACATGAACATATAGACCATGTTAAAGGATTGGGTGTTCTTGCCAGGAAATATGCTATTCCTATATATGCAACAGGAAAAACAATATGTGAAATTCAAAAAATGAAATCAGTTGGTGAGATATCTGATGATTTATTTCATGAGATAACACCTGATACATATTTTAATATAAATGATATTAAGGTAGACCCTACATCTATATGGCATGATGCAGCAGACCCTGTCTGTTATAGTCTGTATGATGGGGATAAAAAGATATCAGTAGCAACAGACCTTGGAAATTATGATGATTATATTGTGGGAAAGCTTAAAGATTCGGATGTTATGGTTATAGAAGCAAATCATGATATACGGATGCTTCAGGCGGGGCCATATCCATATTATCTGAAGCAGCGTATACTCAGCAATTATGGACATTTATCTAATGAAAGATCAGGACAGCTGATCAAGACACTGCTTAATAATCATATCAAGGGAATATTGCTTGGACATTTAAGTAAAGAGAATAATTTCGAAGAGCTTGCATATGAGACAGTAAAGCTTGAGCTTTTTGGAAATGATTATACAGATGATGTAAGAGAATTTGGATTGTGTGTAGCAAAAAGAGATACACCGGGAGTATTAATAGAGGCTTGACCTTATAATATAAAAATTTAGCAGCAATTAAAGAACTGCAAATCTAGGAGGATAAGATAATGAAGAAGAGAATTGTAACAGTAGTTGGTAAGGACAGCGTAGGTATTATTGCAAAGATATGTGTATATCTGGCAAATAATGATATCAATATTCTTGATATTGCACAGACTATAGTAGGTGGGTATTTTAACATGATGATGGTTGTGGATATCCAGAATTCTTCAAAATCTACAGACCTTGTTGCTTCAGAGCTTGCTCAGATAGGTGATGAAATTGGTGTACAGATAAAGGTTCAGCATGAAGAAATATTTGAAATGATGCATAGAATATAATTTTACTATTAATAGAAAAGAGGATAATCCATGATTAGCATAAATGAAGTATTAGAAACAAATGCCATGATTTCCAAGATGAATCTGGATGTAAGAACAATCACTATGGGAATAAGTCTGCTTGATTGTGTGGGCAGTGATGTAGATGAAACATGTAAAAAAATATATGACAAGATAACATTATATGCAAAGGATTTAGTAAAAACAGGAAATGATATCTCAAAGAAATATGGTATTCCTATTGTTAATAAGAGAATATCAATAACACCTATTTCTTTGGTTGGTGGTTCTGTATGTAAGTCATCAGCAGATTTTGGAAAGATTGCAAAGACTTTTGATGAAGCTGCAAAGACTGTTGGAGTAAACTTTATAGGTGGTTATTCTGCTCTTGTAAGTAAGGGCATGACAAAGGCAGACGAGATGCTTATACGTTCTATACCGGAGGCTCTTGCTACTACGAGCATGGTATGTAGTTCCGTAAATGTCGGTTCAACAAAAACAGGTATAAATATGGATGCTGTAAAACTCATAGGTGAGATTATTCTTGAGACAGCAGAACTTACAAAGGAACAGGATTCGCTTGGATGCTGCAAGTTTGTTGTATTCTGCAATGCACCTGATGACAATCCGTTTATGGCAGGAGCATTTCATGGTGTAACAGAAGCAGATTGTATCATAAATGTAGGTGTAAGCGGTCCTGGTGTTGTGAAAAAGGCTATTGAAGAGGTACGTGGAGAGAATTTTGAGGTTCTCTGTGAAACTATCAAGAAACCAGCATTTAAGGTTACAAGAGTAGGTCAGCTTGTTGCAAAGGAAGCGTCTAAAAGGCTTAATGTACCATTTGGTATAGTTGATTTATCGTTGGCTCCGACACCGGCAGTAGGTGACAGCGTTGGTGAAATACTTGAGGAGATAGGTCTTGAGTATGCAGGTGCACCGGGTACTACAGCAGCTCTTGCACTTCTTAATGACCAGGTTAAGAAGGGGGGCGTTATGGCATCTTCATATGTAGGAGGCCTTTCAGGTGCATTTATACCTGTATCAGAAGACCAGAGAATGATAGATGCAGTTTCTGCCGGAGCACTTACATTGGAGAAGCTTGAAGCCATGACTTGTGTATGTTCGGTTGGTCTTGATATGATAGCCATTCCGGGGGATACAAAGGCAACAACCATATCAGGTATTATAGCTGATGAGATGGCACTTGGCATGATTAACCAGAAGACAACCGCTGTAAGACTTATACCTGTTATAGGTAAGGGTGTAGGTGAGACAGCAGAGTTTGGCGGACTTCTTGGTTATGCACCTATTATACCTGTAAATAACTTTAACTGTGATAAGTTTATAAACAGAGGTGGACGAATACCGGCACCTATACACAGCTTTAAAAATTAAGGAATTATTATATATGAAAAAGCTTGCTTTATCAGACGAAATATTAATGAGTATAGAAAAACCTGCCAGATATATAGGTGGGGAATATAACAGTATCATAAAAGACAAGGAAAATATAGACATACGTTTTTGTATGTGTTTTCCCGATGTTTATGAAATAGGAATGTCACACCTGGGTATACAGATATTATATGATATGTTTAACAGACGTGAGGATACATGGTGTGAACGTGTCTATTCTCCGTGGCCTGATCTTGATGCAATAATGAGAGAACAAAATATACCATTATTTGCATTGGAGTCTCAGGAACCCATAAAAGATTTTGATTTTCTTGGTATAACACTTCAATATGAGATGTGTTATACCAATATTTTGCAGGTTCTTGACTTAGCTCACATACCTATCAGGTCAGAACAGAGAAAGAAAAGCGACCCGATAGTTATAGGTGGAGGACCATGTGCATATAATCCGGAGCCTATAGCTGATTTCTTTGATATATTTTATATCGGTGAAGGCGAGACAGTATATGATATACTGCTTGATCTTTATAAAGAATATAAATACAGCGATATGAGCCGGAGAGAGTTTCTTATAAAAGCGTCAAATATTCCGGGACTTTATGTTCCGTGTCTTTATGATGTGTGTTATAACGATGATGGGACTATAGCTGATTTTGGACCAAAGTACAGTAACGTACCGGAAAAAATATTAAAACAGGTAGTTACAGATATGTCATCTGCACCATATCCTGAAAAGCCGATAGTCCCATATATGAAAGTAACGCAGGACAGGGTTGTACTTGAGATAATGCGCGGATGTATAAGAGGATGCCGTTTCTGTCAGGCAGGCATGATATACAGACCCACAAGGCCAAAAGATGTTAATGTATTGAAATCATATGCAGAAAATATGCTTTCTTCTTCAGGTCAGGAGGAAATAACCTTCAGCTCATTAAGCTCGAGTGATTATCAGAATCTGCCGGAGCTTACAGACTGTCTTATCGAAAAGATGAATAGTGAGCATATAAATATATCTCTGCCATCTCTTAGAATAGATGCGTTCTCTCTTGATGTGATGAGCAAAATACAGGATGTAAAGAAAAATTCGCTTACATTTGCACCTGAAGCAGGTACGCAGCGTTTAAGAAATGTTATAAATAAAGGACTTACAAAAGAGGACATTATGGATGGCTCACTTAAAGCATTCATGGGTGGTTGGAATAAAGTGAAGCTATATTTTATGATGGGGCTTCCAACGGAGACATATGAGGATATAGAAGGTATAGCAGAATTGTCTGAGGAGATATCTGAGCTTTATTTTGCAAATATTCCAAAGGAGAAACGTGAGGGGCGTGTTATGGTTACGGCATCGGCCTCTTATTTCGTGCCAAAACCATTTACCCCATTTCAATGGGCGCCAATGATAGAGCCTGAAGAATTTGTAAAAAGAGCATATTATGTAAAAGATAAGTTCCGTGAAGCAAAGAACCACAAAAGTCTTAAGTTTCAATATCATGAAGCAGATATAACTATACTTGAGGGACTTCTGGCAAGAGGTGACAGAAAGCTGTGTGATGTGATATACGATGTATATATGTCGGGACAGATATATGATGCGTGGACAGAATATTTTCATAAGGAAAACTGGGAAAATGCTCTTGAAAAGAATGGAATAGATATAGGCTTTTATACTTACAGAGAACGCTCAACAGATGAGATACTCCCGTGGGATTTTATAGATATAGGAGTAACCAAGGAGTTTATGAAGAAAGAATGGGAGCGTGCGCAGGCAGAGCAGGTAACACCTAACTGCAGACAGAAGTGTTCAGCCTGTGGAGCAGCCAGGTTCAAAGGGGGTGTATGCTTTGAAGCTAAGAATAAAGTATTCCAAGCTGGGGAATCTTAAGTTTATCGGA
>JBJEMQ010000178.1:0-9538 GCA_051879755.1 Coprococcus sp.
AAGTTTCTTGACTCAGGTTCCAATAAATAAGCCAAGGAACATGTCAACCTGTCCCCTTGACTCTGCACTACTCCGGCCACGGACTGCCGACATCCAAACCATTCTTAATGAGCCATGCGTCATAGACTCTCACTGATTTCTCGTTGCCTTTCTCATCTTCCAAATAAACCGTCACCTTTGGTTTTTCATTTGCCTGTAATTCTTCGCAACCATAATCACCATCAAATATTTGCTTTATTTTGTACATTTTATGTGTCCTCTTCATCAAATCCAGTATTAAGAAACTCGTTCCATGCGACATTTGCGTGTTCAAGTTCCTTTTTATCCATGATGCTTTTTCTATCATCAAGAATTGCCAGCATCTCGTCGGTAACATCCTCAAGATGTGGTTTATCATATCTGTATAAATATCCCATCATTCGCTCTGCAGTATAGTCTGTATTCAGATTTTTTGTAATTATATCTGCAAATTCTTCCGGATATCCCTGGCGAACCATGAGATTATACAATTCTATGCTTTTTTCTGATTTTGACTTCATATATTACTCACAACTCCGTTATTTCCAACAATTCATTTAGAATCTTATTAAACTGTTTTTCCTGGTCTATATTGCACACGTGCCCGCAATGCTCTATGATAATGAGCTCAGCCTGGGTGTCTTTCGCTTCTTCTTCAATTCCTTTGATAAAGCATAAATCACCACTGCCGGAGATATATACATTTTCTTCATGTATTTCCCTGGTGAACTCTTCTACAAACGAAAAATGTTCGATAAATATGTACATATATGCCTTGAATTCCTTGCTGTTTAAAGTTTTTGCACATTTGCAGAATATTTGTCTGCTCTTCTTGCTTACCTTCCATGGCATGAACAACTTGGCCATTATCCTATATACCACTGTAAATGGTAGCTTATCTCCTATTTTAGAAAACACATACACAGCCGTTTTAAGCGGGCGTCCGACTGTCCCAAGTGCTCCCACAAGAATAGCTTTCTCAACATAACTTCCATAGAACATTTCCATATACCTGATAAATATTGTTCCCAGGGATACTCCCATAAAAACAGCCTTCTGTATGCCAAAATAGTCAATAACTTTGATGATTTCTTTTGTAATATTATCAATAGAATGCTCCATATGAGACAACTTGAGTTCGTTATCACCGTGACTAGGCAAATTAATTGCCAGCACATTATATTTTTTCTGTAATAGGGGAATCTGGTTCTTCCACACTCTGTGATTTCCACCAAATCCGTGTAGTAAAACTATATATTGACTACTTTCTTCGGTGCATTCAAACATTTGATAATTTAGCATATAAATCCTTTCTCTTTTCGTACATTAACTCAGAATCAGGGGGACAAGTTCCTTGACTCTCCCCCTAACTCATTAAAACATTCTCCCCGATTGGTCGTTAATTCCGCCAAATTCAAAGATATTTCCTGTTGTCGAAAAATGTATAATAACCATTATCAGGTTAACAGCCTCCTCCTAAGACAGAAGTATATTGGAACAATTACAACTATGCCCGCCAGAAATGTTAACCCTTCACTCAGTGCCACCGCCGTAAAGCCAAATTTCGGTACAAGAAATATGGCGGTCAATGAACGTCCAAGCATCTCTGCTACAGCCGAGAATATGGAATATCTTCCATACCCCATTCCCTGCACTGCAAATCTGAAACAGAACAGTATAGTAAGCAAAAAGTCAAACAAAGCACAAAATAAAATGAACGTTGCTATGTACTCAACTGTAACAACTTCCTTTTTGTCCACAAATATATAAGCAATAGGAATTCTGAAAATATACATAATAATCAGTGTGATTCCGGAGTACACAAATCCAATTATATTGCTTTTTAGTATACCCTCTCTGACCCTGCTATACATTTGAGCACCATAATTTTGTCCCACAAATGCTGCAAGCGAGGTTCCCAGCGCAGACAATGGGCATAACAACAGGCTCTTTACCTTTTGGCCTGAACTGTAAGCAGCTATCGCTTCTGAGCCCAGACTATTCAGACTTTTTTGAAGTACTAAAGCACCTATTGCTGTTATGGAATACTGCACTCCCATAGGCAGACACATTCTGATGATATTTGCGATATATACCCTGTTTGGCGCTGTCTCACTTTGATGTCTTCTTATACCTGATTTAAGTTCAAGTATTCTGCCCTGGTCATCTGTATACAGTATTGGATATTTTTTTATTATATACAATAAACTCAGAATTGCGGCAAATACTTGAGATATGGTTGTGGCAAGAGCTGCGCCACCGACTCCAAGATTAAACACCAGTACAAAAATGAGATCGAGTGCAAGATTTAAAACTGTAGATACTCCCATATACATGGAAGCCCTCTTGCTGTCTCCAAATGCCATGAGAACTCCATAACAAAAATTATATATAATGACAAAAGGCAACCCACACATCACTATAAAAATATATACATATGCATCATGGTATATTTTCTCCGGTGTATGCAGCCATTTAAGAAAACATCCACAGCCAAGTGTAGCTACCAGCGTCATTACAAGTGCAAGCACTACTGCTGAATATATGCCGTTAAAGAAATAACACCTCAATGCTTTTTTGTCATTTGCCCCATAACATTGAGATAATGGTACACTTATTGCCATACAACTTCCTATACAGAAATAACTTATTATATAGTTAAGTGCCCAGCATGCACCTACTGATGCTAAGGCATTTACTCCTACAAATCTTCCTATTATGACTGTGTCTCCAATATTGTAGAGCTGCTGTAGTACCTGCCCCACAAGAACCGGTCCTGTCAGAGACAATAGTGTCTTATATACGGAGCCTTCTGTCATCTTATCTCTCATAAACACACCTCTCTATGTGAGTCACTGTCATTCAAGTGAACTTTTTTGTCCCATAAAGTATTACTGTAATATAACCAGTAATGATTATATGCTAATGGTATGCAGATTGTAAATATCAATCTGCCTATTTATCACACAAAAAATATAGTATACAACAAAGTATTAATGAATGGCTTTGGTGGTTTATCTTATTCTGTTATCAGCGAATATGCCGAAATCCTTTTAATCCTTGCTGATATTATCCAGATAATAGAGAATGAAACAAGCAATATATATATTACTGCAATTATACCCATCCACGGAAAAACCTTCATATTAGACCGCATAATTCCTAAAGAACCAAGAAGCATGGTCATCATGCTATTTGAACCAAGACATCCTATAACTGCGCCAGTGATACCACCTAATATTATCTGTGGGAGCATAGACATCACAAGCTCAAACCTTAGCTGACAGCTTGAGAAACCAACAGCTTTTTTTATGCCAATCTCCTTCTGTTTTCTTATAATAATCGTTTTAACCAGAATATTCATTGCCAAACTTATTATCGCAATCGATATTATAAGTAATAACAGAATCAGGAATGCCGCAATAGTAATTATAGGATCTTCTCCATTTTCCAGCATTTCTATTTTATTTGAATATCCACAGAAAGAATATCCATACATAGCTTCTGCATAATCTATAAGTTTTTCTGCATTATACAAAGTATGGCCTTCAACCATGGCATATATAATATCTTTTGACATTTTATATTGCAGATGTTCTGCCCCATCTCCTGTCATACTGATATCATATCCATAATTATCACAGCTCTGTTCCAAACCGGTAATCAGATATTTCTTCTCAATTCCATTACACGATACAGTTACTTCATCCCCAATTCCTACACCTAATTTATCAGCCAGAATTCCCCCGATTGTTATCTCATTATCGTATATTGGAACCCTGCCCTCATAAACATTTACTTCAGGGATAATCTGCCAGTCATCTGTTATTGATGCAATTACGCTGTAGCCCTCAACTGTCATTTCAGTATTATCCATCCACCATATATTACAAACCTCAGGGAGCTGCTTCAACTCGTATAATGCATCGTCATTCTTAATATTAAGCCACACATCAGGTGATATACCATCTATCATTCTGTACAGATTGTTTGTATTAATCACAACATTATCTGCAATATATACTGAAAATGTTGATACAGCCCCAATAGCCAGCATAATAGTAATCAGCATAATATTCTGCTTTGCATTACTAAACACAGCCTTTAATGCCAGTATCCATGTAACAGGTCCCTTTGCTATTTCTATCGGAATATGATTCTTCTTAAAGCTATGAGTACTAAGTCCAAATCTTAATGCAACAACCGGCTCAAGACCGGCTATTTTTCTGGTACTAATCACAGACACTACAACAACTGTCACAACAATTGCCACAAATGTAATTACAAATGATAATATATCAAAGCTGTAATCCCATATCATACCTGAGAAGGTTCTCATTCCCTTTTCAAATTGAGGCATAATTGCATAAGACAAACCAACTCCTGACAGCACGGCCATGCATGTGGTAATCAAAAACTCCCATACTATTGACATTCTTATTTGTCTGGATGTATAACCTATGGCCTTGAGCGCACCTATACTCTCTATTCCCTGTTCTATACTGTTGGATATTCTGAAATATATTATAATTATTGAAATAATCGTTATAACAAGAGAAAATGCACTAAGTATTGCTGCAATAATGTTCTGCATATAAGAAGAATCAGTTATAACCATATCTATATCCTGGGCATAAGCCATAATATTATGTTTTTCAAAGGCCTGAGTAAGTCTTCCGGCACCCTCTGCCGGCATAATGCCTTCCTGAAACTTAATATTGTAAATATATCTGTCGTACCAAGGCAGCCCCTCCGCCTCAGCTATTATTTTATTTTCTTCAAATTCATTTTTCCACTTTGTATATATTTCAGAATCAACATACACTACAACAAAAGGAGGATTGGCAGATATAATCTGTTCATATAACCCAGCCACTTGAAATGTATATTGTCTGTCATCAATACTTACATCTATCTCATCATCAAGCTTTGCATTAAAAAGAGCCTGATTTGCAAATAGTGACAGATATATAGGATTTTCATATTCCTTATCTGACAATTCTACAAAGCAAGGTTTCTCGATATCTCCCCAACTGCCATAAGGAAGACATAAGCATGTAAGTGATGCCACATCATCATTATCCTTACTACCTGACTCATAACCATCTTTCTTATATTCAAAATTTGCTACTATCGGATGTAGTTTCTCATAGGAATCTATGTATTCAGCAGAATTGATTATTTCATCTGCAACACAGTTTTCTTCATCACTTAAAGAGCAATAATTGACAACAGCATCTGCGCTGTTCAATTCTATTCTTTTTCTATCAAATAAACTGTTATATCCGGTCAGAACCATAAGTCCTGTGTGCAGCATAACCACAGATATTGTTATGATAAGGAAAAAGCTTACCATATGGGAAAAATCATTTTTAAAATTGGATTTTATCAATTTAGTTAACATAACACTACCATCCCATCTGCCTTAAAAAACTGCGGAGTTTCTCATGCCGTACACTGTCTCCACTTACATAAGAACCCAAATCACATTCTCCACAAATCGTCCCATCCTTAAGATAAATTATGCGGTTTCCTCTTCTCGCAGACTTCATATCATGTGTGACCATAACGACAGACTGTCCCTGTCTGTTTACCTCAGTCAATACATTAAGTACAGTCTCACTGCTGGCACTGTTTAAAGCCCCTGTTGGTTCATCACAAAATACCAGATCAGGTGAATTGATAAGTGCCCTTACAATTCCCGCACGCTGTGCTTCGCCCCCCGAAAGCTGACTTGGAAACTTATTCCAAAGCTTGTCAGTTATTCCAACCTGGTTAAATAATGTCTTTGCCTTTTTTATCAGTTCCCTCTTATTCTGCCCTGTCAGCATTCCTGCACTAAGCACATTATCCATTATACTCATGGTTCCAATTAAATGAATCTGCTGAAATACAAAACCACAATGTCTTCGTCTGAATATAGCAAGCTGGTCACTATTGAATTTTGTTATATCTTTTCCACAAAATGTAATCTTGCCAAGACTTGCCTTATCCATTCCAGACAATGCATACATCAGAGTAGATTTCCCTGCGCCTGAAGAACCCATGATTACTGTGAAATCGCCCTCATAAATTTCCAAATCCATATTCTTAATAATATGCTGCATGTTTCCTCCAACAGAGAAACTCTTACACAGCTTTTCTGTTTTTATAATACTCTTTTCATACATATCGCTTTCCCTACTCGTACCTCTTCTCTCTTTTTTTCCTTACAACACTTATAATAATAATTATTATAATGAGTATACATATACCTGCCACAATAAATAGTACAGGACTAATTGTTTCTTTTTCTACTTCCATTACATCAAGAACAGCTTCTGATACTACCAGATCAAAATCCTCAGTAATGCTGCTTACATTTCCTTCGGCATCCTCGTAACTAATCTTAACTTTAACCTTACCATCACCAGCCTTTTTACCTGTAATGGACATATCTACAGATTTGCTGTTTCCTACCTCAATTGAGCCAATATATGTAGATATGTCTTCAATAGTATCTCCGATAAATTCAGCACTTACATTATATATCTTATCCTTCCCCAGATTATTAATATTAAAAGAAAAAGATGTCTTGCCATCTACTACAATCTGTGACCTGGATACTCGCTTCTCTGATATGGAAAGTTTTGGTTCCTGAACAATCGGAATACTGACAGCAGCTGTATCACTATAAGTATCATTATACCTGTCTTCATAAGTATACGCTACATTTAATGAATATGCTTTCTGCTCCAAATCCCCTCTTGTCTTAAGACTTACTGTTACATCATAATCGGTATTTATATCTATACTGTCGATGTAAATAGAATCCGACCCGGAAGCTGTTATAATCTGATTATCTTCACTTGAAAGCTTAATACTTATATTCATAAGCCGTGTGGTTGTAGATTCATTTTTCAAATGAAGTACCAGATCAAAAGTTTCTCCGGCCTTTACCTTATCATTTGGAATATCCGCACCTGTTACCATAAGTCTTGGCGTTGCATATGCTGCATTTATCTTCTTAATGCTTCCATTAATGCCACCCAATACACCTATAACTAACATAACCGCCATCATAATAGTTCTTAGGCTCTTTATCTTAAGCCTTCCTGTTTTTAATTTCATTAAAGTAATCTCCTCTCTATACCTTTATAATGCCAATATATCAATTCAAATCTTAAGTAGCTTTATCTAAACATTAACTTTATATTAAGAAAAAGCCATGAAACATTATACGCTTCATGGCATCCTCAAATATTTTTTTATTGTACTATTCAAACAGTTTTATATTGCCTTATTGCTCACCTTTTCCTTAATTATGCAAGCTTAAAGCTTATTACAACCCTTAGTCCACCATCTGCATTGGTGATATCAATACTCCCCTGCATATTTTCCATTAATTCTTTTGATATATATAATCCAAGACCTGCTCCCTGCTTTCCCTCCGAATTTTTACCCCGTTTATATTTTTCCGTAATTATGGAAAGCTCTTCTACAGGCACGCCCCCGCCTCTGTCAGTAAATGCAACCTCCAGATAATCTTCATCTATCAGGCTGTCCACAAATATGTCTGTATCTGCATATTTGTAAGAATTATAGATTATATTATTTATTACCTGCACAGTTCTCAATCTGTCACATAATATAATACACCCGGGAATATCTATATCCGTTATATATCCGTTATAGTCTGCTTCTCTAATCAAATCAGAGATAACTGTACTTTCCATCTCAGCCACATTTACCTCAAGCTTCTCGAGTTCCTCCATAGTGGAGGCAAACAGATTGGAAACCAATCCGTCTATCTGGTCAGCCTTTGCACTGATAGCCATAAGCTTCGTTTTACCTGCTTCATTCTCCGACTTTGCTGTAAGGAGCTCTGCCATAGCCTTAATAGATGCCACAGGCGTTTTTATATCATGTGAAAGCTGAGCTATCATTTCCCGTTTGCTTACATTTGCCTTATACTCACGTTCTCTGGCCCGTGCAAGTTCTTCACGCATTATGTCAAAGCTTTCCGTAAATGCACCAAATATATTTTCCTTATCCATCACAAGCGGCTTATCAAGTTCGCCTGCTGCCACCGAATCGGCAAACTGTTTCATCCTGCCGAACGGTTTTACTACACGATTGTTCAGCCAAATAATATATCCCAGAATAATTATAAATGAAAAAATAACTGCAATCAGGAAATAAGAAATGTATTTCTTTTGCACAACAGTTTCAATAGCTTCGGCATTATTATATATTATAAGCCATCCGGCTATTTCAGAATCTATCATTATGACCCTGATTGTATCCCTGTTTTCAGTAGCTTTAACAACAGAAACCGCCCCCGCAGAAGCGTCAGATTTATATAACAGGTTTTCTTCCTTATCAAGTACCACATATTCAAAACTGCATTTAGGATAATCATATTCTTTACTGTTCCATGTTGCCTCAATTTCTGAAATCAGCGCATTTACCTCAACTACATCCAGTTTTGAAATATTCTTATTGCCTGACTTACATAGCAAAGCAAGTGGAAAAGAAAGTATTATTAGCACCAAAACAATCAGTATTACAACACTCTTCTTCATAACATCATTTATCTTTCATCATTTATATTTTTTATAGACAGAAGCCATATCTCTGACAGTTATTATTTTGCAGTCACCTTATTTCAAAGCTTAAACATAATTCCCTGTCCCCTAACAGTTTTAATAAACTTTGGGTTATTTGGATCCTCTTCTACCTTCTCCCGCAGATGCCTGATATGGACATTAAGTGTACCATCAGATACAAAGCTTTCTTCCCAGACATTATCAAAGATTTCATTCTTAGGTATTATCCTGTTTTTATTACATACAATATATGCCAACAGTTTATATTCCATAGCTGTAAGATTTATGTATTCATTATCTCTTCTTACAAGACCTGCTTCCATATCTATCTCAACATTTCCAAAACTAACTGTTGCTTTTCGAATTACAGGTATGTTTCTGTCGATTCGTTTAAGCACCGCCTTAACCTTTGCATAAAGCACACTGAGTGAATACGGCTTTGTAATATAATCGTCCCCGCCTATATTCAGCGCTATTACCATATCGTCATCACTAGAACGCGCACTTATAAAAAGGATAGGCATATCCATAGTTTCTCTTACTTTTCTGCACAACTCAAAACCGGACATCGTTTTATTTTGTTTCGTTCCCTGCCCGGCAGGTGAATTCAGATTTATATCCAGAAGCATCAGCTTTACAGTATTTTCTTTTAAAAAATTCAATGCATCCTCTGCAGTAAAAACACATTTTGCAGGCACATCAAACATATTGAAATATTCAGCCGTTGATTCAGCCAGTTCAATTTCATCATCTACTACTAATACACTATAATCCATTATTTTTCTTCGCTGATAATTAGAAATTCAATTATCATTCTCCTAATATTCTGATAAAATATTGTAACACCAATTACATCTTCCTGTCTACTTATTAGTCTCTTGAGTTTCCGTACTTTTATCCACAAAGCCCCGTTTTCATAGTCATCGTCATAA
>JBJEMQ010000179.1:0-2319 GCA_051879755.1 Coprococcus sp.
GCCATAGAAGATGACTTTTATTTTTAGGGAATTGGAATATCTCATTTTGTGATGGCATTCCCCATTTCTTTTGACAAAGTATGGATGGCAGTAGGAGATGCCTCTGTCAATGATTTTCTTGACAAAAGGACTGAATTCCCCGTATGAGCATTTTGAAATAATAATATATTCTTCTGCATTTCCCAGATAAGCACCTGTGTTTTCATAGCCATCCTTTATCACACATGTACCGGGAGTTTTCACCCAGCAGCCGAAGCAGCCCATGCACGGGAGTGGCTCTTTTTCCTTTCGCTCTATTATTTTGTCAGTATCCCGTAACTGATCTGCAAGATATGCACCTTTTTCCTCGATAGACAAATCGTGTAAAATTACTCGCATATTGTTCTTTACCCTTTCTGGTATAGTTTTTATTAAATTAACACATGTCAACATTCACTGATAAAAAATATACCATTGATGTTAACGGATGTCAACATTGAAAAGTGCATTTTTGCATTGTTTATGAAATTAGTATATAGTATGAGCAAAGAAGTGAGCACATAAGTGTGCAAGATGGGAGTTTGAGATGTATTTAATTAGCCAGGTATCAAAAATAACAGGATTAACAAAGAAGGCATTACGCTATTATGACGAGCAAGATATTCTCAGGCCTTCTTTTCGTGATGAAGAAAATCAATACAGATATTATGATGAAAAGGATTTGAAGAAAGCACAGTTGATTAATCTGCTTAGGACATTTGATTTTTCCATTTCTGAAATTAAGGATACACTTAATATGGCAGAAAACGAAGAAGATTTAAGCTACATTTTGAAAGAAAAAATAGAACATATTGAGAATAATATATCTAAGGAAAAAGCTTTGATAAAGCAAATTGATCATTTTCTGCAGCCATTGCCGCAGGTATATGAAGAAAAAAGCTATGACATAACAATAGAAGAAATAGATCCGGTTATGGTGGCAGGCCTGAGAATTAAGGATTCTTATAACCGGATTGGAAAGTATGTAGCTGAATTATATAAAGTTGTAAAAGGCAATGCTGATGGTAACTTGATTAATTGCTATTATGATGAGGATTGTGTTGAAATTGCCGATATGGAGTTGTGTATTCCGATACGAAAAAAGATTGTAGATTCGTCAGTGTCATGTAAGCAGCTTTCGGCTGTTAATGCGGTATGTACGACACATGTTGGGAATTATGAGACATTATATCTTGCTTATAAAGCCTTGTTCCATTATGTGAATGCGAATAAGCTTTCCGTGTTGAGTCCTTCGAGAGAAATTTATCTGAAAGGTCCGGGAATGATTTTTCGTGGTAATCCTGATAAATACATTACGAAGATTATCCTGCCTTTTGAGATTAAGTAGAGATTATTTTTAATTTTTCTTGACCTTCCCCCGCAGGGGACCCTTTATTATTATTTCAAAATAAATCTGTTTTTGGATAAGGAGGAAAAACACATGGCTTTTGATTTTAAAAAAGAATACAAAGAATTTTATATGCCTAAGAACACACCGGAAATAGTCACTGTCCCAAAGGCAAACTATATAGCGGTAAGAGGAAAAGGGAATCCGAATGAAGAAGGTGGAGCATATCAGCAGGCGGTAGGTATATTATATGCTGTTGCCTATACATTGAAGATGAGTTATAAGTCGGATTATAAGATAGAAGGTTTCTTTGAGTATGTGGTTCCGCCGCTTGAAGGGTTCTGGTGGCAGGAAGGTATAGAGGGGATGGATTATGGGAGAAAGGAACAGTTCCATTGGATATCTGTTCTTCGTCTGCCGGATTTTGTGACGAAGAAAGATTTTGAATGGGCAGTTGAGACCGCTGCGAAAAAAAAGAAGCTGGATTGTTCTTCGGCTGAATTTTTGACCATTGACGAGGGGTTATGTGTTCAGATTATGCATCACGGCCCGTTTGATGACGAGCCTGCAACTGTTGCATTAATGGACCAATATATACTTGAGAATGGCTATGTCAATGATATCAGTAATGAGCGTCTGCATCATGAAATATATATGTCTGATGCCAGAAAAGTTCCGCCTGAAAAATGGAGGACAGTGATCAGACATCCGATTAGAAAGTAATTGTCAAGAAGATACATTAGTTTTATTGCTTCTTTTCTTAGCAGGTTATTGAGACCGAGAAAGAGCCAGGATGAGATTGTGGAGTAGCATATGTAGAATACAGACATAAATAAATCCTCAAATAACGGACATACTGAACAAAAGTATCAAATTTACAATGGAATGAAATATAAAGGGAGGAGTCTTGATTGGATTATCTGAAACGAGCAAATGAACTGTATGAAGAGACG
>JBJEMQ010000180.1:0-9449 GCA_051879755.1 Coprococcus sp.
TCCTACCAAATACTATTTAACTATTCTAATTTTTTCTAAACTCCTCCAACTCAAGACCTTCATTATGTTCAAGCACTTGTGCTATAACCCATTCATTTGCAAATAAAAGAAGAGGATTACCTTTCATATCTTTTACTTTCTTGACATCGCTTACACGTTTAAGCTTTGTAATGTCAATTGTCGGATCCTTTACCCATCTGATATAATTATATGGAATAGGCTCAAGTCTTATCTCACAACCATATTCATTCTCGAGACGATATTTTAATACATCAAACTGCAATACACCTACAACACCTACTATTATCTCAGAAAGTCCCGCTGTATATTCCTGGAATATCTGTATAGCACCCTCCTGGGCTATCTGTGTTACACCCTTAACAAATTGCTTACGTTTCATGGTATTTAGCTGTACAATACGACAAAAATGCTCCGGTGCAAATGTAGGTATTCCCTCATATTCAAACTTCTTGCCACCAGTAGTAAGAGTATCTCCTATGGAGAACAGTTCAGGGTCAAATACACCTATTACATCTCCTGCATATGCCTCATCTACAATTTTTCTATCCTGCGCCATAAGCTGTTGCGGTTGTGACAGTTTTATCTTGCGCTTACTAGGTACATGATATACTTCCATACCTGCTTCAAATTTACCTGAACATATACGCATAAATGCAATTCTGTCTCTATGTGCTTTATTCATATTGGCCTGTATCTTAAATACAAAGGCAGAAAATGGTTCTTCTGTAGGACTGATGACACCCTCTGATGAATTTCTTCCAATAGGCGGTGTTGTCATTTCTAGAAAATAATTCAGGAACTGCTCTATTCCAAATGTATTTAATGCTGAACCAAAAAATACCGGTGATAATTCACCGCATCTCACCTTGTCTATATCTATCTCATCAGTAGCACCATCTATAAGCTCTATTTCTTCACTAAACTGTTCATAGAGATATGGTCCTATAAGCTTCTTCAATTCTTCATCTTCTATATCATAATCTGTCTCTGCGGCCTTTTTTGCACCACCTGTTGATATAGCCTGAAATGTAGATACTACTTTTGTTCTTCTATCATATACACCCTTAAACTCTTTACCCGAACCAATAGGCCAGTTCATAGGACATGTACGAATGCCAAGAACATTTTCTATATCATCAAGCAGTTCAAATGTATCTCTTGCATCTCTGTCCATCTTATTGATAAATGTAAATATAGGGATATGTCTCATGACACATACCTTAAAGAGTTTTATTGTCTGTGCTTCAACACCCTTTGAGGCATCTATAACCATAACAGCAGAATCAGCTGCCATAAGTGTTCTATAAGTATCCTCAGAGAAATCCTGATGTCCCGGTGTATCAAGAATATTTATGCAATAACCATTATAATTAAACTGTAGTACAGATGAGGTTACGGAAATACCTCTCTCCTTTTCTATATCCATCCAGTCAGATACAGCATATTTTGAATTCGCCTTTCCTTTTACCGAACCAGCAGTATTTATTGCTCCACCAAACAATAGAAATTTCTCTGTAAGTGTTGTCTTACCTGCATCAGGATGGGAAATAATCGCAAATGTTCTCCTCTTATTAATCTCATTTACAATATTCTTATCAGCCATTTTTATATATCCTCTTATTTCTTAGAATTATTTATTGCGTCTTTATTTTTCTTTGCCCACAGCATAAGAGACTGAATATTAATAGACATTTTTTCAAGCTCTGCAAGTACAGAATCGAACTTAATAATCTCCGTCTCATCTACTATACCATCCTCTGTCATATCAATAAGCTGCTCTGTTATATCTTCCATTTTCTGTGATGAGCCAAGGAACTGCAATATAAGCCTGTCAAGACTATCTGCATTTATAGGCTTTACCGTTTCTTTTCCAATAGGACATTCTGTTGAACAATATATATTACAAAGCTCCGGTAAGTCATATGCCTTCGACATCGCAAGGACTTCTTCCGGATATGGTACAACTGTCCCAAGCTCTATTCTGGACAGTCTTGTTCTGTCTATACCCAGTATCTCAGCAGTTTTTTCTCTGCTTGTAAAGCATTCATTATTCTTTGAAGCATTATATCGTGCCACATAATATTTATTATTCAATGCTTTTGTAGCTTTTTTACTCATGATTTTATCTCCTATTGTATACAAAATCTATTCATCACATGATACCACATAAATGGTACGTTGTATATATATTTTCATTTTCTATATTTAAGTGAAATTCATTTTTTCTTTCATGCGATTTATAATTTTAAGAAGAATATCTGCAGTTTCCTCCGTCTCAAGCAAACCACTGTCAATGGTAACATGATAATTGTCAAAATTTTTCCAGTTTTCTCCTGTAAAATGAGTATAATAAGCTGCACGTGCCTTATCCCTTCGATTAAGAAAACTTCTAGCCGAATTTTCACTCATTTTGTAATCACGCATAATTCTGTACACTCTATGTTCCAAATCAGAATGTATATGTATATGTATTGCTCTCTTACAATCCTTTAATATATAATTTGCACAATGTCCTATAATTACACAATTGTCATTTACAATCCTTGTCATAACACTTTTTTGTGCTTCAAACAAATCAGCATATGGGTCGAGCTTACCACCTGGTATTGATACTGCTTCCGTAAACATTCTCTCATACCAATTGTGATACAATTTTTCATCATGCGATCTTACATAAGCTTTACTTATTCCACATTCCTTACTTACCATATTTGCCAGATTTCTGTCATACAACTTATAACCTAATTGATTTGCTATTATTCTTCCTATCTTATGCCCTCCGCTGCCATAATCCGAGCTTATTGTAACAATTATACTTTCTGCCTGCTTTGGCTGCTCATTTATATTTGCCATATCCGCAGCATTGCCAAGATATTTTTCAATAAAATATAATTTTCCTGTAAAGAATGCTGAACATGGTGAAATAAGAAGTACCGCTATTATTGTTCCCTCTCTTATACCAACTATTTTTCCCATAAGAATATAAGAAAGAAGCAAAGCAATTAATACCATTGCTGCATCAACAATCACTTTTACAACGCTGAAATTCTTTTCAAATTTTGTAGATATAGCTTTTACTACAGCTTCGCCAGACAGCATAACAACGTCGGCCAATACCTGAATACTTACTCCAAGTGCTCTTACTATGCATCCCAGTATCAATATACATAACTGTGTCTCATAATTCTCTGATGAAAGAAATCCGCAAATAGAAAGGCACAAATCCACAAACAATGCAAATCCAAAAGATACCGGTATCTGAAGCAATTGATATAGTGGAAATTTCTTGTTTAATATAATAATCTGTATAATAAGAAGAATCATATTAACTATAAATGTATATGTACCTACACTGATTCCTGTAGCCTTATTCATAACATATGGAATTACTGCCACTGGTGAGGTACCAAGCGACGCAATTATAATTAATGCCACTCCAAAGGCATTTACGAATAATCCCAACAGAAACAATATATATCTTTTTATTAGTTCTGATTTTGTACGCAAATATTCTCTCTCTCTTTCGTTTTTAATGAATTTAATTAACTACCCATTGTCTATAATTAATAGTATTACAGTCTTCATTTTTTTAATACTATTTTAACAGGTGATATTTTTTTTATATCCGGACAACCAGAAGCAGCACTGACAACAAATCCATCTTCCATTCTATCAGTCCTTACATATATATTATTTTTTTCAAGATATTCATTATCCAGCTCATTCAACTGAAAATCATCAGTAAAATCAAGACCTTTGCCTGATAATTTACCTATAGCTTCTTTTCTGGTCCATATTTCTGTAAATATATACTGCGCCTCTATTTTATCATAGTTCATGACATTCTCTATAAGTTTTTTGTCATGTTCATTAAATATTCTTTTTACTACAGCCTGTGAAAAGTCTCTTGTATGTTCTATGTCTATTCCGCAAGGATTATCGTCTAGCATTACAGACACCATATAATCTGAATGTGAGATTGAAAAATAAATATCCTTATAATCCGGCATATACGGCTTTCCATGCTCATTTTCAGAATATCTTACTAACGATTCATCTATCCCTCTTTCTCTTAATAGTTCAGACAATAACAAGCCTGCTCCTAAACTCTGAGCTTTATTTTTAATAAGCTTACATTTATCTATTTTGGCTACCCTGTACTCAGATAATTTTCTTTTATATAGTTCTATCTTCTCAATATTCATAAGGCAGGATATATTCATATAATAGATGTCCACACTCTCTATTTCTCCTTACACATCAAATTAATTTTTATACTTTCATCACAAGCCTGACAACCTAAAAACAGGTCCTGTTTAATAAACCAGAACCTGTCATTTAATATATTACTTTTACGCATCAAATTTAACTAAATCAGGATATTGACGCATATCTCTATTCACTTCATCAATATGAAGTCCGTAATATCCACTTACACTGTTATAAGATTTCTGCATATCAGTTACACATTCCATCATTGATGCCGGAACACCTACAAACATATCATCAATTGATATCTCTATCTCACCCGGGTTTAATGTGATTGAGTCTTCCTTTTCATTATATGGTTCTGCCATCAAAATGGATTTTACAGCTCTGCTGAAATATGGCATAGTATTTGGAACTGAAATATATTTCTTGTTCAACAATTTTTCCTTATATCCATCCTTCAGAACACATAACTGTTCTTCTTCTCTTATATCATCAACAAATGCTCTTGCCGCATCTTCCATAATCTCAGTTCGTCTGTCATTTGTTGGAGAACCAAACATGACATTCAAATCATTCTCTGTAAGCTTCTTTTCAGAAAAAGCAACTGAAATCATCTTTTCCGGTCCGTAAGCTCCAATACCCGAAAACAGTTCACGATATATTTTCTCCATCTCATTCTTTACCGGAGCTACTCTTCCACTATCAATGTTAGCTTCGCTGTCAAGCATAAGCTTTATGATGCCTTTTTTAAACTCATCTATCCGAGTTTCTGTAATATAATCTGTTGGAAAGAATTCATGGTGTTTAGCACGTTTTAATACATTATTAACTGTATGCATGCCCTCATTTGCCATGTCTTCAATAGCATTTTTAAGGTCTTCACCAAACTGGGAATAAATTTCATCAATATGTTCAGCTCTTTCCTTAAGCCACCTAAGTGTATCCCCAAATATATCCTGAGCATCCATCTCATCAATTATTTTATTTCTTTCAGTTGCTAAAGCATCCTTTATACATGCTTGGAAATAACCATTTTCAGTCTCTCGTTTCGCAGATGGAAATGTAAAGAAACGTTTCGCAACAATCTCTTTAATTGACTCAATGATACGAGCATACTCACCTGACGGAGTGTAATTTTTATGCTTCTCAGCTATTCTTTTTATTTCTGCAATCATTCCTTTTGTAGAGTCTACAACACCTGCACTTGGCTCTCCTATAATATCTATAGCACAAAACGGACCATAGAGATGCATATATTTCAATATAACGCTGTCAAGCGAAGCCCACAACTTATTTTTAATTGTCTTCACTATAACAGGTACTGCTTTATCAAAGCTTTCTAACTTCTCTGCCAGATTTTCTCTTAAATTATCCTGACCTTTTTTTATCATCTTATATGTTGGCTTTGTAAACTGTCCAAATTGTATAAGTCCTTTTACATTAATACTTATTTCATCACCTGGTGACTCTTCAAAGAACGAACTCAACTCAGAAAGTGCCGATTTAATATCATCCTCAGCTGTAGCTATCTTAAATGGAGATACATAAAGTCCCTTGTACGCTTTCTTAAACACTTCATACTCACATATATTCTCAATTTCACGAATAGGGATTTTATAATCAGCTTCGCTAACTACCTTATAATAACAATTTGAATTTTTTATCGCATCATCTGTATGCTCCATCTTCCAACTTGTTATGGCATAATTCTCATTATCAAAGAATACATCACGAAGCAGCTTCCTGTTGTCAAGAACATCACTATTTCCTATATATTTATTACTTGCCAGCTTATATAGAAAATTCGCAGTATCACTTAATATAATATTTTCCGGAAGATATCCCTTTGTGTCTTTCTTCCCTGATACAAGCATACATGCATCAAATAAATTATCACGTATAACAATCTTATGAGTAGTGCTTTCAAAAGAATAAACATCATCTTTATCTGCAAGCCTCATAAAATAATCTACTTCTTTCATAGTCGCACAGCCATTTGCATTAAGTCTTGCAACAAGCTCTGTATTTTCATAAACACTTCTATTTCCATATAATACATCCGGCATCAAAAGGCATCCGCCTATTCTCATATTGTTCCATTTTTTTGCTTTTCCATATGCTCTTATATTATATGAAACATCTGATAAAATACCGCTTCCAGTTCCTCCGGCAACACTTGATACTATAATAATATCCATAGTACCCTCGCCAGTTTTCTCGTGGATATCATTAAGCTTATCAAAAAGCAGCATTCTGACATCCGAATAAGCATTTGAGAACATTAAACGACCTATCTGTCTATTTCCTTTTGCACCCGTCGTTTCTATATTAATTGACGGGAAATCAGGTTTCATCCAATTTGCAAGATTCTCATGTACGGGATTATTTGATATACCCTGAGCTAATACATTCTCTACATTTGGTCTGTAAATACTGATTACTTCCAGCGCATTGAAACCAACATGTTCTTTACTATCTTCAATTGTCGCTTCCATCTCCGGTATATCTGAATCAATCATCAAAAAGTTAATATTATCTTCAGGCGTAATATCATCCATAAGCATACCCTTAAGCATGCAAACAGCCCTACTGCCCAAACCACCCAGACCGATAACAAGCAAATTCTTATTAAAACGATCATCATGGTTTATTTTCCCAAACACCCTGATATCTTTCAATCTGCTAAATTCTTCTTTTTGTGTATCGATAAGTATCATATCGAATTCTCCTTACCCTTTAAATACATTGTCCCATAAAACATGTAACAAATTCTGCCATCTTATCGTTTACAGATTAACACCTTTTTAAGTGAATTTCAACAAAAAGCAATGTAAATTTCATTAATTTTTCATTAAGACTGTTTCAATTTATAAAAGAACCTATATATAAATCCACCCAAATATCTATGCATCAATTGACTGAATTCATCATATGTGACTGTTCCAAAACATGACATAAGCTCATATTCTGTACCCATTTCGCATATTTTGATACCGCTTTCTTCAAAACCATTACTTGTATAAAACTTTTTTCTTTGTACACGCTGTTTATAATTATCACTTTTTTCATCAAGTACTTCTATTGCCAACACTATTCGGTAATCACGATATTTATGCTTTATTTTTGACAATATCCGCGAACCATATCCCATTCCCCGATATTCTTCTTCTATAGCAAAAAAGAACATATATGCAATATCTTTATATGTCACCGTATACAACAAACCTATAAAGCGATTATCATCATATATTCCAAAAAAATCAGCCATATCTCTCATACATTTATACTTTATATAAGCATATGGAGGTCTTTCATTTCTGGGGAATGCCTCGATATAAAGCTTCTCCAGTTTTTTGGATATACGGCAGTTTTTCCTCAGATTTTTAAATTTAAGCATGTTATCTCCCCTAATTAACATTTTACCTTTAAAACATCTTTTGTTCTATGCTTCTTCACCTGATATAAGCTTTCGTCAGCTTGTATCATAGCATCTTCCAGCGAAATATTATTGTCCGGATTTGATATAAACACTCCTATTGAAACAGTTATATTATATACTTTATCACTGTTTTTATTAAAAACCGCAAAGCAATTATATATATCATTTACTACAGCTTTGCATGCATCTGCATCAGGTGCCGAAAATACGCATGCATATTCATCGCCGCCTATTCTTCCGGCAATTCCGCAGTCACTCATCTGTTCACTCAAAATAGTTCCAATAAGCTTTAACGAAAAATCTCCTTCGTCATGTCCGAATCCGTCGTTTATAATCTTGAGATTATTCATATCGATATATAATATAGCTACACACCGGCCACGTGATTTCTTCTCTTTGAAAAAGTTATCCGCTTCTGCCAGAAAACCTCTTCTGTTAAGAATACCCGTAAGTACATCCGACTTAGAAAGATTATCAAGCTTGACATTGTTTTCTTTCAAAACAACCAGATTTTCTTCAAGCTTCTGCTGTATATCTTCATTTATCTGGAGCAATTTTATCATCTTAACAGCAGCGCTCATCTGATTTAAAAGCAATTCGCCGTGCATAAACAGTTCATCTGTAATATCACATATAAGAAATCCGTATATCAATTCTCTGAAAAACAATGGAAGGAATGCCGTTTTCTGTATATCATTATTTGAAAATACAGTTTTCTGAAATATTGAATTTACATCATATTGTTGTTTTTTTCCTAATACTGCATTTACCTTTCCATTACAAAGTGTAGCCTTTAAATATACTTTATCAGGAAGTTCAAATTCCTTGCCATATAGATGTAATATCGGTTCTTCATACATATATATATTCGCAGTTTTTATATTAAGCCACTCAAGATTCTGCAGAAGAATACCATAGCTCTGCTCCCAGCCCCTGTCAAATTGAAGCATATTATGAGCAAATACCTTTATTTCAAAGCCCTCATGCTCCCTGTCCTTCTTCAAATCTCCAAAGTGTTCATTCATATAAAGAACTACTTTTTTACTTATATCAGAAAATAACTGTCTTATATCATCTCGTTCTTCTTTATCGCAATTAGCAAGAGTATCACGCTCCATATCACCAATAGCCAACATAAATTTGTTCATATCAGCATAATGAAGAGCTCCCTGTTCGCAAAAACGTTCTAAATGATGTATTATGTTATTATATTCATCAGAATATGCCTTAAATCCCTTAGGTGATATTCCCTCAATAGATGTACTTAACTGCCTGTATATTATGGATAATTCATTTACCCGCTCCTGATGGATATCAAAAAAATTACCATAAAAAATATCCCGGAATCCTAATCTCTTGCGTTTTTGTTCTCCGTTTATACATATAGAATCCCTTAATATAAATTCAGTTGGTACAACTACCTCTTTTATGTCCTCTCCATTAAGAAGCTTTACAGCCATCTTTAATGCTTCATATCCCATTTGTGCTGAATCTGCCCTTATAGTAGAAAGACTTGGAGATGCTATTGCAGCCATGGCACTATCATCATATCCAAATACAGATACATCTCTGCCGGCTCTGAGTTTTCTCTCCTTCAGCTCCTCATAAAGCCCCATAGTGGTATCATCATTTACGCAAAATATAGCCTCAACATCAGGATTATTATTGAGGAGCTGCGCAGCAAATCCCTTTGAACGTCCTGAAAAATCACCTTGAACAAACATCCTATCATTATACTCAAGTCCATTATCCTTAAGTGCTTTTATAAAAGCCTGTT
>JBJEMQ010000181.1:0-9398 GCA_051879755.1 Coprococcus sp.
CGCATGATGAAAAGAGAAGTGCAAAGATTCTCCAGATGATAATCGCACTTTCAAAGCAACTTGGAATGCCTGTTATCACTGAAGGCGTTGAAACAATCGAACAGGTAAATTTCCTAAAAGAAATTGGCTGTGACATGTTCCAGGGATACTATTTTGCAAAGCCAATGTCTGTAGAACAATTTGAGAATACATACCTCTCCTGAGTCTTATACATATCAATCAGGAGAGGTATTGTCTGTACATCATCCTTTTCGCCTTATACACCTTCCTTCATCTTACGCTTACATTCATACATTATTGCATCAGACTCCCCATATACTTTTTCAAAATCCATACCCGGTTCAAACTCTGCAAGTCCCCATGCAATTTCATATCCGTATTCTGCAATATCTTCCTGCGCATGTTCTATCATATCAATAACCTCTTTTTTATCCTTTTTCAGACACAGCAAAGCAAATTCATCACCGCCCATCCGGTACAGATAACAATCCGGAAGCAACTGTGCAGAAATTGACCTTGCAATTGTAATTATCGCTCTATCTCCTTCTTCATGTCCTTTAGTATCATTTATCTTCTTTAGATTGTTCATGTCTATAGACACTACAAACATATGATTCTTTGAAAAAATCTCAACATCATTATAAAAAGCATGGCGGTTAAAAATATGTGTCATCGCATCCCTCTTATATGTTTGTGTGTTAAAGAAAAGATAATAAAATACAATGGAAGCATTACCCACTCCATCAAGAATAAATTTGTAATGCAAAAAAGACTCCATACACACTCCCACTGCTGTCATTATCATTATCAATATAATTATGGCTGATTCTCTTCTATTTCCTATTCTATAGTTTTTAATAACTCCCCCTGTCAAAATAGCCAGATACAATCCACTCACTATAAACGGAAAAAGTCCAAATATCCCTCTGTGAAACTGATTTTTATCATCAAAATAAAACATACAATGTGTAAATATACTTCCAAATGCCAACACTGCATTGATTACCAGTAACGCTCCGGAAAAACATTTAACTCCCCGATTAAGTTTCATCGCAATAGAGATAATAAACAGGATAGCAATCGGACGTATTGAATAACCAATAGCTGACGTTATATATCGAAACACCGTAGGATTCTGGGAAAGTGAAAAGCAATAATCCAGTGAATCAGCTACTATCAGTACAATAACAAGTATACTGGCATAAAGAAACTTCCTGTTTTTATCCTTTGTGAGAGACCTGTTTGTAAGCTCAAATATAAACATATATATTGCAATGCATAAATTAATAAAATTCCCCTGAATAATAAATCTAAGCATAGTACTCGTTTCATTACTAACTAGTCCTGTCACGCTAATATTTTCAAATATCCCCATAATATCTTCGCCTTTCATATTGTATTATTCATTTCACTTTCCATTCCCATATGGTAAAACATTTCTGCCACTAACTCCGTTTTGCGATATGTATACCATAGTCATAGCGTAATTGCCAAAAAATTTAGTTTTTGTTACATTCATCCCATAACTTGAGTCACAATTGCTCTTCGTTAAATCATAAATACCGATTCATTGTTCTCTCTACATATATTTATACCATAAATAACTTTTATCTGAAATACTCCAATCATAATTAGATAAATAAAGCCACCTGAACTTTTCAATTCAAATACATTCAAACAAAGTGCAAAAAAACTTGACGAATGAAAGAAATAGTGATTTAATTAAACTCACTAGTTTAATTAATGAATGAGGTCTGATAATATGAACAAATACCAAATTGTAGCAATACAGGGAAGCTATAGAGAAAATGGTGTGACAACTTCTATGTTAAGATATGCAACTGACCAGCTTAGCAGGCAGGGACATGAAGTAACATACATTAATCTTTTTGAAAAAAAAATAGATTTTTGTAAAGGCTGTAGAAAATGTTTAGAAACGGCAGAATGTGTATTTAAAAATGATGATATGCCAGAGATTACAAGGCATATTAAGAATGCAGATGTAATTATTCTTGCAGCACCTGTTTATTGGGCAAATATGCCGGCCATTGTAAAAAATCTGTTTGATCGTTTACTGGGAGCTTCTATGATAGAAACAAAGACATTTCCTAAACCGAGGCTTGCAGGAAAAAGATATATATTTTTTACCGCTTGTAATACACGAATGCCTTTTGCAAAATGGTGTGGTCAGTCCTCAGGGATTATTCGTGCAATCAGGGAATATTTTAAAACATCAGGGATTCAGTGTATTGGAACAGTTATTTGCGATAATACGGGTGTCAATAAAAATGTACCTGAAAGTAAAATTAAGAAAATAGATAAAATATTGGAGAACATGTAAAATGGGAATAATTACAGGTTATATTTGCTTATTTTTAATACTTTTTCTATTTGCAAAATATATAACAAAAAGATGTCATCTTACAAAGATAAACACATTTCTTATGCGGATCCATAAATATGCTGCCTGCGGTTTTCTGGTTGTGGGAATTGCGCATTTTATACTAGTGATAAAGGTTATTGATACAAGAAATATCATTGTAGTAATATCGGGCATTGTAATATTGGTTATGGGAATAGTATTGACGTCAGTATGTCATCTTATGAAGAACCGGGAAAAAGAAATTATTTTCCACCGATTTTTTTCATTGGTGATTGCTATAATGATGATAACACATGTTGTTTCATATTTCGTTGATTATAGTAGCTATAGAACAGCAATAAATGATATAATGATAGACGAAGTGGATTTATCCACCATAGAAAATGGTGAATACATTGGAGAATGTGACACCGGTTATATATATGCCAAGGTAAAGGTTACTGTTTATAATCATGCCATAACCGATATCGAACTTTTAGAGCATAATCACGAACGTGGAGCAAAAGCCGAATCGATTGTAAAGACAGTTATAAACGAACAAAGAGTGCATGTAGATGCGGTATCAGGAGCAACAAATAGCAGTATGGTAATAGAAAAAGCATGTGTAAATGCACTTACGAAACATTAGGAGCAAATATGGCAAGAAGAATTAAAGAAGAGCTTATAGTCCACCAAAATCGAATAGCAGAAAAAGCCGGAAAACTATTTTCAGAAAAAGGAATCGATAACACATCCATGGATGAAATCGCAAAAAATGCCGGATACAGCAAAGCCACGTTGTATGTTTATTTTAAGAACAAAGAAGAAATTGTATCTTTTTTAGCATTAAAGAGTATGAGTAAATTGAAGGATATACTTGTAGATGCATTAGATGGAATAAAGCATAGTAAGGATGCCTTTCTTTCTATGTGCTTAGCATTAGTAGATTATCAAAAAGAGTATCCTGATTTTTTTGACCGGACTCTGAATTATATTAGTATTGATGTCAACGAAACAGATAACAGCTTGTTAAATCAGACCTATAAAATCGGTGAGGAAATTACCCTGACAATATCAAAGTACCTTGAATCAGGAATCAGAAAAGGCGAACTTCGTGCGTGCGAAAACTATTTTGAAACAATATTCCACATGTGGGGAATGATATCCGGGTTAATTAAACTGGCAAAAGAAAAGGAGGAATACATTGAACTGGCTGGAAATATTTCAAAAGAAAAGTTCCTTAATGATGGATTTGAAAAAATATATGGAATAATTTGCAAAACAGGAGAATTTCTCTATACTCCATAATCATCCCCCCCTCTTTATTAGCTCATCAACTGCCGCAACTGCCTGTTCAAAACGACTCATATAGTTACCACTAATTGTCTGAAAACAAAAACCGTGTTCTCTATATAATTCTTTTATTTGCTCACTGTATTTGATACGATTAGCAGCAATTACTTCACTCCTGTCACCATCCTGTACCCAGGTTACATCCGGTTCCAAAAACAATATCAAATCATACGAATTAAGCGATGCAATCGCATCTGCAAGCCTCGCATTATCTTCCAATTTTTTATCATTCAGAAATCCCATGTAAAATCTTGTAATCAGACAGTCCGCATCCTCAAACAGAACTTTATTGCTCTGCTCAATTAACCTCATTTCTTTCGCCTTATGTTCAAGCAGAATTCTTGTAAAATCCTCTGACAGCATATAAATATCCGTACCGGATAATTCCGATAAATCTCTTCCGACTTCTTCAAGATAATTTGTATTATAATAATTTGCAAGGTTAATTGTCAGCGTAGACTTTCCGACACTCTCTCCCCCAATTAACAACACCTTTTTCACAAAATGTGACCGGACAATTTGTGGCATCCATTCCCAATGTCCGTATATATCTTCACGAATTGCGGTTGAATTATATTTTGTGCGCGGAAATACAACAAATGCACTCTCCGGATAACACTGATTCCAAAAGCTTTGTTCATCATAATCGCTACCGCAAAAGACAACATCTATTTTCTTTCCAATCTGCTGTTTTACATATTCGCAGTCGGGCTGCCATAATTCCTCTGTATAGTCCGATTTGCTGGTAAGCTTATCCTCAAGTGTTATAATCTTCACATTTCCCAAATGCTTTGTAAGCTGATATACCCAACGGATTTTTACTTTCACATCCACGTCACTTGTATGATTCCGATAAGATATAACAACAAATAATTCCTCACACAAAGCTGCTGCCTTTATCATACATTCAAGATGTCCCAAATGTAATGGGTTGAATGCACCGCCGTACATACCTACTTTATATTTTTTTCCATTTATCATATCTATTCCTCCTGACTTGATATATCCTTCTCAGACTCCTTCAACCATTTCACAAACATGATAACTGCATTTACCAAAAATACTGACCACATGATGAGGACTGCTACACTTTCGCCTCCATTAAAAAATGCTGCAATCCACATAACTACGGATACGATATCTACTATAATCCAGATTATCCATTGCTCCATAAAACGCTTTATCATTAGAATCTGCGCAATCACTGAAAACACTGTACTCATGCTGTCAACAATTGGCAGATTTCCTCCCAATAATTTCAGTATGTAACTATAGCCAAGCACTCCAACAATGCTAATTACTGCCAGAATCACATCCTGTTTCCATGTCATCCGTTTCTTGTACACTTCATTTTTTTCTTTATTGATATGCTTTGTCCATGCCACCCATCCGATAATATTTGTCGGAAAATAATACAACAGATTAAGCATAACATCCCCATAGTATTTAGCCTTCCACGCAACAATAGCATAAAGCAATACATTAATTGTTCCAAAAAAGTAATTCGATACTTTTCCCATACCACACAAAATCACACAAGTAACTCCTGTCAGGGATGCAAGGATTCCAATTGCCGTATCTCCCAAATATAATGATACCCCAAGAATGATAAGATTTGCAAAAATAATCCATATAATTTGCCATTTCTTCCATCCTAAAAATTCTCGTTTCATTACACCAATTAATTTTTCCATACAAACTGATTCCCCTTTCTTGTTGGATTATATTTTATCCCTCTCCTTTAAAATCTGACTAATCTTATTGTTTAATATCCAGTCTTCCTGAGTACGCATATTCCTGATTTTATCTAAATATAATCTATCTAAGGATATATCATATAGCGCCGCAAGATACAAGACCATTGCGTAGCTTGGCGTACTAAGCATCTCCAGCTTCTTTTTTATTACTCGGTATGCTTTATTGGGATTAAGTAAAATAATAGCATTTATAACACCTAAATCTCCCTCCTCAAATCTGCCAAAAATGATATTTTCAAGTTCCCTCTTTTCATTTTCATATAATTTCTCTGCAAAATCAGGTGCATGGCCTTTTAACTCGGGAACGGAAATCTGTCGTTTAAAATTTATATATGACTGACTATGTTCTTCATCGCATACAGGATAAAATCTATCTCTTATATTTTTCCCAAGGTTTTCCTTTGTAAGGATTTTGAGTGATGTTATATCTCCGGATACTATTCTTCCATGTACAATTGGTCCCTCACAGTTTTGCCATGTAACGCCCTCATAATCCTCAAAGAAGTATATTGTTTCTCCAAAAACATGATTGGCAAACTCTTCTGAAGCTGCATTCCACAGCTTCATAGGATCATACTTATTTCCTGTTCCAAAGTTATTTTGCCATGGGAACTTAATATTTAACCATTCCCACTCATCAAGCACCTTACCACCGGGAGTACTATTAAAAGTCTGCCACCCCATTATTTCTGCTATTTCCGTAATCCGGTACTTGTCACCGCTCCAAAAACACGCCTTATCCCTGGAGGTCGAAAAGTCAAGTCCTTTAACAAATCCATCATAGTTCTCATCAAGAAGCATTTGAAATAAATCACTAACTTCTTTTTCGCTTGATGCATATGGCTTCATCCTAATCAGGAATTCTTTATAGCCCACTTTATCTAAATCTGAAATCATAATATCACCGGCTTCCATATTAATGAGGGAAATTTATAATCCTGCTCATAGCAGGCATTCTCCAAATTTTCCCTTAAATTGTCCAGTTTACTTAAAATATGCAACGTATCTTCCACATGCAGCACTTTGTCATAATACAGACTCAGAAACAGCTCATACACCGCCCGATTTAATTCCTTCATGGCAGCTTCATATTCTTCCTTTCTGAAATTGTTACAGACAAATTCTTCTCCGAAATATTTTCCTGCAGCATTTATAAAGTTAAAAAAGAAATGTGTATATAGCTCGCTTTTATTAAGTATTTCCTTAAACTTATTGTCCCTGCCTGCGTTCTCTACCCTGCTGCACAATTCTTCCACCCCGGAATCTTTAAACTCATAATTAAAATAATCTATATCTGTTACAGATTCCTTCAATAATCCGTCTGCTTGTATTTTATCATAAAGTTTTGTTCCCTTAACAAGCATCAGCCTGTGTATATAATGACTAAGGCTTGAAAATCCATATTCATAGATCAGTTCTGCATTTTTTAATATTCCTTCCATCGTAGAATACGGATGAATATTTATAAATCCTATGTCAAGATTAAAGCCATGCTTTTTGACAAAAGCTATAGCCAGCCTTATGTCTTCTAACGTCTGTTTCTGAAAAATGCTTAACTCGTCCTGCTGAAAAGATTCTATTCCAAGATATATTGTGGATAATCCCGCTTTCCTCAAGATATCCATATCACTATCAGTATAGAGTTTATATATTGAAGTCCTGAAATTCGCTGCGAATACAATAGGCAGCTTCATTTCAATAATCTCCTGTGCTATCTCCACAGACCTGTGCACTGTTTTCCTGTCATAATATCCTGCATCTTCATCTTCAAAACTACTGTCGGCAAATCTTAATATCGTAAATGGCTTTGCCTGATAAAGCCTCTTAATCTCACCGGCAACTTCTTTCACGCCTCGTCCTCTCCAGCACTTTTTTAATCCAAGTACAGGATCTGTACAAAAACTACATTTTCTGGTGCATCCTATTGATGTAAGCAACATCTCTTCTCTATACGGATTTGCGCATATCTGTTTATTTTGTGGAAAAGTATTTCTCATCTGTATATACTTATATATCTGCTTCGTTTCAATTCTGAAGTTCACTATATCAGCATTATCATCAAATGGAAATATTCTGTCGCAAATCTCTACATTACCATATTTCTTCAAAACATCTGCATAATTACAGGCTGTATATCCCCAGATTATTATCTTCAAATCGTTATCAAGCATTTTTACCCTATGTACAAAATCCATAATAACGGATACAGGACTACTCATATATTCATATCTAAAATCAAAAACGCTTATATATAGCACATCGAATTGTCCGCATGCAACAAATGAAACTGCTTTTTCTACCTGATTAAAATATCCAAGGCAAGCCTCATATCCCCTGTCACACAGATACTGATATAAATATTCAGCACTTAAATGCTGCTCCATATACTCCTTGTTATCTTGCAAAGAAATAATTGCATACATAATATCCCCGCCTTAATTTATATTCATTCACCATTTTTCTTATTATCATTTTGTTAATAACAAGATAATACAAAGAGCCGTTTTTGTCAATAACAAAATAACAATAGGGTTAAATATATTTGCTTTCTCAAACCAAATATATTTAACCCTATTAATGTTCTATCTTACAAAAGACAGCATCTATCTCTTATATCTGAAAAGCCTTGAAGGACGATGACCGGCATTTCCGCTCATCTTCCCGGTATCCTCAAGCCTATCTGAAATCGTTCTTCGAAATGCAGGTGCCAGAAGTTTTTCACCAAGTATCTTTTCATATACCTGCTGCAATTCACTGATTGTAAACTCCTCGGGCATCATATGAAACACAATATCCGTATAATTGATTTTTCCACGCAGGCGTCCTATAGCCTCCTCAATAATATTGGCATGGTCAAATGCCACCTTTAGCTCGTTTATACAAGACAAATCCATCCATATGGCATCTTTTATTTTCGCCTTTTTTGTATCCAGCAACGATATATATGCACAGCTGATTACCCGCATTCTCGGATCTCTGTCTACCGCCCCAAATGTATATAATTGTTCACTATAAACATTAGTCAACCCTGTTTTATTCTTTACTGTTCTCCGCAAAGAATCTTCAAATGTTTCTCCTTCTAAGACAAAACCTCCCGGCAGACTATAACAATCCTTGTATGGATAATCATCCCGCTTGACGAGCAATACCTTTATTGACTGTTCATCCAGTTTACGGTAATTATCTGTATTGTCCTTTTCAACTCCAAATATAACTGCATCTACCGTGACTGCAATCGGCGAAAACTGACTTGGATTATACTCTCTCAAGAAATCCTGTTCTTCTTTACAGCAAGGTTTATATTTTTCCATCTGAAGATCTCCTTATCAATATTTGTTATTAGCTTTTTGTTAATAACAAGATAATGCAAAGAGTACGTTTTGTCAACTGCAAAACATGTAGAAAAAAAACACAAGGGACTAATGCCCCTTGTGTTTAGCAATCTTCTTTTGCTGTTTCAGTTCAAACATTCTCTCAGCTTCAGCCAGTTTCTGTTCCCGGCTTTTCTTTTTACGCTCCTGTTTGCCCTGCTCATGTTGCAATTTCAAAGCCTGTTGGGATTTTGTTCCAATCCCGGTATCCTTCAGCTGTTTTCGGACCTCCCTCTGCAGTTTTTTAGGATTTTTCTTTGTTTCCTTTACAACAACTTCCACAGCCGGACTAAATCGCAAACTATAATAGTATTTGAGTATAAACTCCTGTATCTCATAATCCTTCGGCTCTGCGCCAAATGTCACTTTCGTCACAGAAAGCTTCCCATCGCAGAAACGTTCAAACACTCCTACCCAGAATGGTTCCTCAAAATATACCGTAAGTCTGCTTACATTGTCCATGACATTCCCTCCTTCACTGATTGAAATAGACAAAGAACGGACAACCCGGAGGGGCAGGTTACTTACCACAGATTTCTCTATGACGGCCGGGCT
>JBJEMQ010000182.1:0-9358 GCA_051879755.1 Coprococcus sp.
ATTTTCAAGGAACTCGATAAGAAGCAGTTGCACATCCGGGACCAGATCCGGCTGGAATATAACAGAATCAAGGAGAAGCTTGGGAGACGCCCGAGCCGAATGGAGCTTTTTACCTATATGGAAGATGACATTTATCAGCTGGCGATTGCCCATGCGAAGGATAATCCTTTTCGAAATTATTTGGATTTCTTACGTGAACAAAGTGACCTGACAGAAGATGAGCAGACACTTTGCAGCGGTGTGGGAAAAGAGTTTATACACCTTCTTGAGACTACCAGTATGTCAAAGGTTTATAAGATGCCGGTTCTGATGGCATTTTATAATCATGGAGATATTAGGATGGCGGTGACTGAGGAAGAACTTCTGGCAAGCTGGAAAGAATTTTTTTCTAATGGAACGAACTGGAAGGACCTTGATAAAGACATTACCTATGAGTCATATAAGAAAATTTCCGACAGAGAGCATTTAAAGAAGATTCTTCAGATGCCGGTACATTTTCTGTTGCAGTCAGGAAAGGGTTTCTTTGTCAATAGGGATGGATATGCACTGGTGCTTGCAGATGATTTGGAGGAAGCTGTGAAATTACCGGCATTTTCAGAGCAGATGGGCGATGTGATTGCATACCGGACGATGGATTATTATCGGAGGCGGTATCAGGGAAAGTGCGTCATATAGTCAAGAAACCTGTTCTTGAGGCTTCCAAGAAAGTTATTATCTCTGGATGCAGAGACGTATTATTTAGCAATAGCAGCAGGAGATCAGCCGAGAGTAAGACCTTTTGGAACTGCTCATATTTTTGACGAGCTTGTGTACATTATGTCTTGACATTTTATAGACCTTTAGATATGATGATTGCCGGTTATGCCAAGCCATTAGGTTATGCGATTGTTACAAATAATACAAAAAAGTTTGAGAGAGTAGAATGGTTAAAACTTGAAAATTGGACCGAATAAGGCGGATATAATTAGAAAAGTGCGACAAGTCGCACTTTTCTAAAATCCGAATTTTACTATGGATTAGATAATAGATATATTAGGAAGTGATATTAAATCAAAAGAAGGGGGATGAGAAAGTGGAGGATAAAATATTACTCGTAGATGATGAACCGGATATTGTATCTTTGTTGGAAGAAGTGTTGAACAGAGAAGGGTTTCTGAACATAAAAAAGGCATATACCGGGAAGTGTGCATTGGAGCTTTGCAAAACATTTGAACCGGATATTATAGTTTTAGACATTATGCTTCCGGATATGGATGGCATAGAAGTCTGTAGAAAAATAAGAGAGTTTTCAATTTGTCCCATTTTATTTTTATCTTCCAGAAATGACGATATGGATAAGATATTGGGACTTGCATGCGGTGGAGATGATTATGTGACTAAACCGTTTAGCCCGAGAGAAATTGTCTATCGCATGAAGGCTCAGCTTCGAAGAATGCAGTATGTCAGGACAGAAGTAAATACAAAGGGATATATCGCTGAGAGAAAACAGTTAAAATGTGGAAACCTTACTATTGATGTTGATGCTAGTATTGCATATAAAGATGGCAAGCCATTGGAATTGACGGCAAAAGAATATGGTATGTTATTATTTTTCATGGAGAATCCCAATAAAATCATAAGTAAAGAACGTATTTATGAACGTGTATGGGGAGAGGAGAGCGTAGTGTGCGATAATACGATTATGGTTCATATCAGACATTTGCGGGAAAAAATAGAAGTAGATGCATCAGAACCAAAACGTCTTCTTACCGTAAAAGGATTAGGTTATAAATTCTTGGATGGTGATAGTATATGAAAAAGTCACGGGATTTTATGTACGTTTATCTGATGCCATTAGTACTTCTTTTGGGAATCCTTGTGACTGGAGTTTTGGGATTGGTGTATTCTTGTACGGTTAGAACGCAGGATGGAAAAATAGTAACCAGCGTCTGGCCTAGAAATTTTACAATTGATTTTTCGCAATATATCAGTTGCAGCAAAGATGCGGTTGTGATTTCGGATGCCGGGAAAGAACAACTGGAAGAGAATAATCTGTGGATACAGGTATTGGATAACACAGGAGCAGAGGTCTTAAATTATAAGAAACCTTCTGATATTCCGGATTTTTATCAGCCATTTGAACTTTTGCAGGTTTATCAGGAAGGCGAAGGTGGAACTTCCGTTTTTATAAATCATATCGAAACAGAAGAAGACTCCTATGTGTATTTGATTGGATTTCCGTTTGCTATTTCAAAAGTTGTCAATTATGTAGATGCAGAGGGGTATAAAGCTGGAAAACCTTATATTTTTGTAACGATTTTTGTAACGGTTATATTGCTACTGATACTTACAATATTTTATAATTTTGTCATTTCAAAAAATTTGGAAAAAATACATGCATCCATGCGTTCCATTGCTTCACGTACCTATACACAACCAGCCAGAACGAGTAAGTTTTTTAAGGAGATTTATGATGAGATTGAGTTGCTTAATAAGGATATTACAATAGCAGACATAAAGCGCAAACAAGATGAGACAGCAAAAGAAGAATGGCTTGCAAATATTACACACGATTTGAAAACACCACTAGCTCCGATACGTGGATATGCAGAATTGATGGCGGAAGGAGAATGTGTGTCTGTAGAGCAGACGAAACGATATGCAAAAATTATGTTAAAAAATGTTTTGTATACAGAACAATTGGTGGATGATTTAAAATTAACATATCAACTTCAGAGTAATATGCTTCCACTGAATAAAAAACATCAGAATATAGTACGTTTTGCAAAAGAAGTTGTTATAGATCTCTTGAATTCGCCGGATTATGAAAATCGGGATATTTCTTTCCTTTCGGATTGCGAAAATAAGAGTTATGAATTTGATGAAACACTCTTTCGAAGGGCACTTACGAATGTGATAGTAAATGCGTTGAAACATAATACAAATGATACGAAGATTATAGTTTCCATAGATTGCAGAGATAAGAAAATATATCTTACGGTTTCTGATAATGGAAGCGGAATGGCAGAGCAGGAATTGGATGGACTGTTTAAGCGTTATTACAGGGGCACCAGTACGGAGACAAAAGCAGAAGGTACCGGACTGGGAATGGCAATAGCAAATCAGATTGTAAAAGCGCATGGAGGAGAAATATGTGCAGAAAGCTCTATAGGGGACGGTACAACAATAACCATACAGCTTCCTGAAACTTAAGGTTAAAATAAGGTTAAATAAAAACAGAGATAAGGGCAATGATTTATGATATAAAACATAAACCATTGCCCTTATTTAAATGAATAGGACATTTTTTAAGAATGCAATTTATTGCAGATAATCAGGAGGAAATGTATATGACTGTTTTAAGTGTAAAAGAAGTAACGAAAACATATGATGCTGGACAGACCAATTCGTCCAAGGCATTAAATAATGTCAGTTTTGATGTAGAGAAGGGAGAATTTGTTGGAATTATGGGTCCTTCGGGAGCTGGAAAATCAACATTGCTAAATGTGATTGCAACTATTGATATTGTAACTTCAGGAAGCATTACAATTGGAAATAAGAATATATGCAGTATAAAAGAGCCGGCACTTTCTGATTTCCGTCGAAATAAATTGGGGTTTATTTTCCAGGATTATAATCTGCTTGATACTTTGACACTCCGTGAGAATATTGCATTGCCGCTTATTTTATCAAAGCAAAAAACAGGAGAAATTGACAGGCAGATAGAAGCAGTTGCGGCGGCACTTGGCATCGAAAAAATAATAAATAAGTATCCTTGTGAAGTGTCCGGTGGTCAGCGCCAGAGAGCATCTGCAGCTAGAGCGATTGTAAACAAACCGGAATTGATCCTTGCAGATGAACCGACCGGCGCTTTGGACTCAAAGTCGACCAAAGATCTTCTGCAATGCCTGCAGAACTTGAATGAAGAACAAATGGCAACAATTCTTATGGTTACGCATGATGCCTTTGCGGCCAGCTTCTGTCAGAGAATTTTGTTTATTAAAGATGGATCATTGTATCGTGAGATTAGGAAAAATGGTACCAGAAAGCAATTTTATGATGAGATCATTGATGTTTTCTCGGAACTTGGAGGTGATGACCATGACATTCGCTAGGATTGCATTGAAGAATGTTCGCAAGAAATTCGGAAGTTATCTTATTTATTTTTTTAGTACGACATTTTCTGTTTTTATATTCAATTTGTTCTGTGCTATTTATTATAATCCGGAGTTCGAAAATTATCGTTTTGGTACAGGAAAAATGAGTGCACTGTTTCGTGGGGCCGCAATTGCTGTGTTTTTATTTGCTGCTGTTTTTGTTATGTATTCTGGTAGTTATTTCATCAAAACGCAAAAGAAGGAAATTGCACTTTATTCACTGCTTGGTATGCGAAAGGGATATATTGCACTTATGATGTTTTTGGAAACTTTTTTCATTGGTCTGTTATCCGTTGTATTTGGTAGTGTAATTGGAACATTGTCATCAAGTTATTGTACTTCCTTATTATTGCGGATTACAGGAATGGGAACAAAAGTATCATTTTCTGTGAATCCACAGGCACTTATTGCTACAATAACTGCCTTTCTTGTTTTATTTGTGGTAAATGGAATCCATGCATATCAGACAATTTATAAATATAGTCTGCTTGAACTTCTTTCTGCGACAAAGAAACGGGAAGAGTCGCCTACGTTTTCATCCGGTTGTGCGTTGATTTCCGTTCTGCTTCTTGGAGTTGGTTATGTGATATCTGCGACTATGAAAGTAGATGTTGGTGGAATACATTTGATGGGTCCCATTTTTATTGCAGCGGTATGTATTTTGACTGGTACCTTTCTCCTGTTTCGGAGTTTTGTTCCAATGGTAATCTTTGCATTGAAAAAGAGAAAAGCTCTTTACTATAAGACATCTAATTTTATAAGCATATCACAAATTGCGTTTCGTCTAAATGCAAACTCCAGAATGCTTGCGGTAATTTCCTTGCTTACTGCTATTACGATTACTATGATAAGTGCATCGTACTCGTTTTACAGCGGAATCGGTGGAACAGCGACGAAATGTTATGCTCCGTATTCGTATCTGGCCAAAAACATTACAGATGAACAGTATGATAAAATTATAGAAACAGTTTCTGATATTGGTGAGGTTCAAATTACTTCGACAAATAAAATAGAATTAATTCATGTTTCTATGGAAAATGATAACTATGCAGTAAAAGACCAGCAGACAGGGGAAGTAACTAAAGGGGCAGTAAATGGTTATCTGATGTCGCAAAGTATGTATTTAAAAATTATAGATGAAACAAATACACCGAAAGGTTCTTATTCTGAAACAAAATCCGATTTTGAAGGTGGGCTTACAGATTCGTCATGTTATTTTATTGATGGAAATGCAATAGAAGATTACTGTAAAAATCTGGTTGGACAGCAAATAAATGTAGACTTTAATGGTGAGAATAAATCCTATACGATTGATGGAACCGGATTACATAAATATATAGGAGCCCTTGACTTATACAAATGTCCTACAATTGTTGTAAGTGATGATATTTATAAACAATATTACGGAAAGACCACACCTGATAGTATTGATACATTTTATGCATTTCAATTTGATGATGATATGATGTCATCTGCAACGGTAAAAGCAATCAATCAATTTATACCGGAACGTTTCCATATTGGAAGCATGCCGGGAAATATGAGCTTTATCGAAATATATAAGGCCAATTTTGCATTGTTCGGTTCATATGCATTTATTGGTTTTTTCCTTGGAGTATTGTTCTTATTGGCATCTGGGAGTATCATGTATTATAAGCTCATTATGGAAGCTCAGGAAGAAACACCACGATATGGGATTCTTTGGAAAATTGGAATGAAAAAGAACGAAGTGTATGCTTCTGTTGCAAAACAGCTCGGACTTGTGTATGGACTTCCGCTAATTGTAGGTATGATTCATATGGTATTTGGATTATGGTTTTATAATCGAGCACTTGGAGATGTTGCAGGGGAAATGGCGGCCTTTCGGACAGCTCTTATGGTAGCATTACTGTTCGTATTGGTTTATGGATTATTCTATTTGCTTTCGGTGGTGAATTATTACCGGATTATATGGAAAAATACGGCAATAACAGAGTAATCATATAGTTGCACATTGATGAAGACAAGAACTACTGGAAAGGCAAAGCGGGCCATTAAGAAAGCAGTAATTTGCGGACATGGAAAGCGGGCCATTAAGAAAGCAGTAATTTGCGGACATGGAAAGCGGGCCATTAAGAAAGCAGTAATTTGCGGATATGGAAAGCGAGCCATTAAGAAAGCAGTAATTTCCGAATATGGAAGGAAAGGTATATGATGGATTAAAAAAACAAAGAAAGCAGCCTATAATAATATTATAAGAAGACGAGCTTTAGTATATTTGATTTATTTAAGTAAGATTACAGGAGGTTTATGTCATGGAACGAGTAGTAAAATTTTTAAAAGATGCAGAGACATATTATTTAGCGACAGTAGAAGGAGACCAGCCGAGAGTAAGACCTTTTGGAACTGTTCATATTTTTGAAGGAAAGCTTTACATTCAGACAGGTAAGGTAAAAGATGTGTCAAAGCAGATTCATGCCAATCCAAAGGTGGAAATATGTGCATTTAAGAACGGTGAGTGGCTTCGTGTAGCAGGTGAACTTGTGGAGGATGACTGCATAGAAGCAAGACAGTCTATGCTTGATGCATATCCATCATTGCAGAAGATGTACTCCGCTGATGATGGTAATACAGAGGTGTTCTATTTGAAAAATGCAACTGCTACATTTTCATCATTTACACATGAACCGGAAGTAGAGAAGTTCTAATGACTAAAGATGAGTGGGATAAACAACTATTTGAAAGACTTGGTAATTCCAGGTTCCGAAGTAGTTTTCATTTGAAGCAGAAGGATATTGATTACATAAATAACAAGGGACTTGATACCATCAGGCAACATGCAAGAGACTTTATTGCAAAGAGGGAAGCACCGGCAGTTATTCCGAATGATGGAAATCAGACTCCGACTAGTGGGCATCCGGTATTTATTGCTCAACATGCGACTGCAACTTGTTGTAGGGAGTGTATACGGAAGTGGCATAAAATTCAACCCGGCAAGGAATTAAGCCAGGTGCAGCAGGATTATCTTGTAGACGTAATCATGACTTGGATTCAAAAAGAACTGGAGAGAAAATGATGAGGATATTTGTAGATGCAGATGCGTGTCCGGTTGTGGACATTGTCGAGTTAATTGCTGAAAAACACAATATTCCAGTTACGTTACTATGTGACACAAACCATGTGTTATATTCAGATTACAGTGATGTGATAGTGGTTGGTGCGGGAGCAGATGCAGTTGATTATAAATTGATTAGTATTTGTAATAAAGGAGACATCGTTGTTTCACAGGATTACGGAGTAGCGGCAATGGCACTTGGAAAAGGTGCATATGCAATTCATCAATCCGGCAAGTGGTATACGAATGAAAATATTGACCAGATGTTAATGGAGAGGCACCTTAATAAGAAAGCAAGACGAGGCTCTCACAAGAATCATGTTAAGGGACCGAAAAAGCAGACGGAAGAGGATGATAAACGCTTTGTACAGTCATTTGAAAAGCTTGTTTTGATGGTGCAGGCGAAAGAAGGTGGACATGATGGGACTGTTTAAAAAGAAAATAGTAATACGGTCTTATGATATGGAAAATAAGAAACCGGTAATCAAAGCAAGTATTTGCACTGGTGAGCAGGTTGCAGGTTTTAAAGATATCCATACAGGTAAGATAGAAGAAGTGATGCTGATAAAGAGCCCGGCAGATCTTGAAAAATTTAAGGCTATGTATGGAATAAATGAAGGGATAACGAAGGAGTACTGATGTACAAAATAAAGACAATAAAAGGTGATATAACCAAAATTACAGATGTACAGGCTATTGTAAATGCTGCGAATAATTCGCTACTCGGTGGTGGCGGTGTTGATGGTGCAATACATCGGGCAGCAGGACCGGAGCTTTTATCAGAGTGCAGGACACTTCATGGCTGTGAGACCGGAGAGGCAAAGATTACAAAGGCATATAATTTGCCATGTGATTATGTGATACATACTGTTGGACCAATATGGAATGGAGGCAGAAGCAAAGAAGAGGAGCTTCTTGCGAGTTGTTATTTTAACTCTATGAAGCTGGCAATGGATAATGGAATCCGAACAATAGCATTTCCATCTATATCTACAGGAGTGTATAGTTTTCCGGTAAAACTGGCAGCGAATATTGCTGTTCGTACAGTTAATATATTTTTGCAGGATAATCCGGATAGTTTCGACTTGGTGGAATGGGTATTATTTGATTACCATACAGAGTCGGTCTACGAAGCTGAGGTAGATAAAATATACAATAAATAATGTTTATGCATGATGAATAGTGAGAATGTATATTCTTGAAGTAACGAGAAGGTATGTTCCGGAAGTAAAGAGAATGTATATTCCTGAAATAATGAGAAGGTATGTTCCGGAAGTAATGAGAAGGTATGTTCCGGAAGTAATGAGAATGTATATTTCTGAAATAACGAGAATGAATGTTCCTAAAATAACGAGAATGAATGTTCCTAAAATAACGAGAATGAATGTTCCTGAAATAACGAGAATGAATGTTTCTGAAATAACGAGAATGAATGTTCCTGAAGTAAAGAGAATGTATATTCTTGAAGTAATGAGAATGAATGTTCCTGAAGTAAAGAGAATGTATATTCTTGAAGTAATGCGAATGTATATTCTTGAAGTAATGCGAATGTATATTCTTGAAGTAACGAGAATGTATATTCTTGAAAGGTGGTTGACAAAATGCAGAATATTAGTGTATCAGTGGTTGGCAAGTCTCAGATGGCAAGCTTGGATATAGAATAATAGCGATAAGAAATAAGAAAATATGCCCGCAAGAAAGCCGGAAGCGGGGCAAAAAATAAGAAAAACAGGAAATATGCCCCATGAGAAAGCCAGATATGGGGCAAAAAATAAGAAAAACAGGAAATATGCCCCATAAGAAAGCCGGAAGTGGGGCAAAAAATAAGAAAACCAAGAAATATGCCCCATGAGAAAGCCAGATATGGGGCAAAAAATAATAAAAATAGGAAATATGCCCCATGAGAAAGCCGGAAGCGGGGCAAAAAATAAGAAAAACAGAAAATATGCCCCATAAAAAAGTCAGATATGGGGCAAAAAAGCAGAAAAGCAAGAAATATGCCCCATGAGAAAGCCTGAAGTGGGGCAAAAAAGCAGAAAAGCAAGAAATATGCCCCGCAAGAAAGCCGGAAGCGGGGCAAAAAATAATAAAAATAGGAAATATGCCCCATGAGAAAGCCGGAAGTGGG
>JBJEMQ010000183.1:0-2285 GCA_051879755.1 Coprococcus sp.
TTTTTGAGAATAATAAGGATAGTGATATTGGTACAGCTTTCGAAGCATATTATTATATTGAAACAAATCCTTATGGAGAGAATTGGCTGGATAAAAACTTTACAAAAGAAGAATTGTCAGAACTTCAGGAAAAGTATTATGACAAAATTTATAATACTGAAGATAAAAATAAATTAAAGTGGGAATATGTAGGCATTGATAATAGAGAGTTCTTAAGTTATGGTTTTGATATTTCAGGGTATAGAAAGATATATAGTTCATCATGTGGTTATTATAATAGAGAGTATACAAATGAAGAATGTAAAACCATAGAAATGAGAATAGGAAAAGATAATTGTGTAAATATAGATATAACAGATTGTTTGTCTTATTATGCAGATATAGATGAAGACCCTGAACAATATAGTGATGAGCAGAAGATATATCGTATAGATATAGATGAAAATCATGTATTTGTTATATCAGAAATTAATTTTTGCTATATAGGCGATATAAGTAGAATAAAAAACTTAAGTATAAGCGGTTATGTATTAGAAAAGTAGTAATGGAGGCATAGGAAAATGAGTGAAAATAAACATATAGCAGTTCCTTTCAAAAATGAAGAAATAGAAAATCTTAAAGCAGGTGATTATGTATATCTTACAGGAACAATATATAGTGCAAGAGATGCCGCACATAAGAGAATGTATGAAGCCATAAAGACTGCAGAGGAGTCTGATGCAGTTATAGCTGAGTGTAATGGAACTGCGCTTTATGAAAAGGGCGTACTTCCATTTGATATAACAGGAAATACAATATATTATCTTGGTCCTACTCCTGCAAAGAAAGGTCAGGTTATAGGGTCGGCAGGACCAACTACAAGTACGCGTATGGATAAATATACTCCCCTTATTCTTGATAAAGGTCTTAATGGTATGATAGGAAAGGGAAAGAGAAGCAAGGAAGTAGTAGATGCAATTATAAGAAATAAGGCTGTATATTTTGCTGCTGTAGGTGGTGCCGGGGCATTACTTTCAAAATGTATTAAAGAATCAGAGGTTATAGCTTATGATGACCTTGGAACAGAAGCCATCAGAAAAATGAGAGTTGAAGATTTTCCTGTTATAGTTGTTATTGATTCAGAAGGAAACAATTTGTATGAGACAGCTGTAGCTTCTTATCTTAAAAACAGGGTATAAAGTGCATTTATACATATGTTAAGTATGTATTATTATATATAAACACATATTGTAAAAAAATATATAAAAGATTATACTGAATATCGCAAATTTTAGTATAGTCTTTTATTTTTAGCAGAGAGGAGAATTATAAATGGGAAAAACATCAAATAAAGGCAGAATTGGAAAGGGTAATATAATAGCTCTTTTGGTTCTTATTGCAATAGAAGCAATATTCTATTATGTAGCATTTCCATCTATTAATATACATAATGGAACATTCTGGATATGGATTATTATTACTTTAACCGCAATTATAATATGCATGATGGATTTTAATGTAAAAGAAATAAAGTCAAATAAAGTAACAAAATATGGATTTACATTAGTTGGAATACTGATAATAGCAGTAATAGTTGGCGGAATAATATCATCTCCATTATTTATGTCATCAAAATATGCAGGACTTATTGATATACAGGATGGAGATTTTGCAACAGATATAGCGGAAAGTGAAAATATAAATGATATAGCACTTATGGATACAGATAGTGCCAGAATAATAGGTGACAGAGCTATAGGTTCACTTTCAGAGGTTGTAAGCCAGTATGAAGTAAGTCAGGATTATAGTACTATAGATTATAATGGCAAACCAATGAAGGTTGCTTCACTTGAATATGCAGGTTTTTTCAAATATATGAATAATAAGGCAAATGGTATACCCGGATATGTACTTGTAGATCCTGTTAATAATGAAGCAAAATATGTAAAACTGGATAAGGCAATAAAGTATTCACCATCAGCTTATTTTAACTATAATCTTGAAAGACACGTTCAGATGGCATATCCAACATGTTTATTTGAGGGCTATTATCTGGAACTTGATAATGATGGAAATCCATATTACATTTGCCCAACACTTACAGCTCACGCAGGACTTTTTGGTGCAAAAGATGTAAAGGGTGTTGTTATATGTGATCCTTGTACAGGAGATACAGTATATTATGATGTTTCTGATGTTCCAACATGGGTAGACAGGGTGTATGACGGAGAACTTGCATGTCAGAAATATGACTGGTATGGTGAGCTTTCAGGAGGATTTATCAATAGTATAATAGGAAATAAGGG
>JBJEMQ010000184.1:0-9299 GCA_051879755.1 Coprococcus sp.
ACAGTCATGTACTTGCAGGAGCAACTGTTCTCCTGACTACAAGCACGATTGTATCAAAGGAATTCTGGGATTTTATGAAGACCAACAAGGCAACATCATTTGGAGGTGTTCCGTACACATATGAGATGCTGAAGCGGGTAAGATTCTTTAAGATGGATTTACCTGACCTCAGATATATGACACAGGCGGGTGGAAAGCTGGCACCTGAACTTCACAAGGAATTTGCCGAATATGCAATGAATAAGAATAAGAAGTTTATTGTTATGTATGGACAAACAGAGGCAACAGCACGAATGGCTTATCTTCCGGCAGATAAGGCGTTGGCCAAATATGGAAGTATGGGTATAGCTATTCCCGGAGGACGTTTTGATCTGGTTGATGTAAATGGTAATATTATTACAGAACCTGATATAGTTGGTGAGCTTGTATATGAAGGTGATAATGTAACACTGGGATATGCAGAGTGTGGAGAAGATCTCATTAAACCGGATGAGAGACATGGCCGTCTGGAGACAGGTGATATGGCAAAGATGGATGCCGATGGTTTCTTTTTTATCGTGGGTAGGAAGAAACGCTTTCTTAAGTTATTTGGAAACAGAATAAATCTGGATGAAATAGACAGAATTATAAAAAAAGAGTATCCTGATGTAGACTGCGCAAGCAGTGGAACAGATGAGATGATGAATATATATATTACTGATGCTGCTTATACAGATAAGGTAGCTGCACTCATCGAGGAACGTACACATATAAATAACAGAGCTTTTCAGGTATTGGTTATTGATAAGATACCAAGAAATGAAGCCGGAAAAACATTATATAAAGAATTACCGCAATAGGTATAAGGAGGATTATTATGGAAGAGTTATTAGAGGCGTTAAAGAGAGCAAACAGTAAGGTTGACTGGACTACAGATAAGAAACTGTATACGGACAAGGTTATTGACTCTATTGATATGACATCTATTCTTGCTGAACTTGAGGAAACATTTGATATTGAGATAGATATGGAATATATTGTTCCTGCAAACTTCGATTCAGTTGATGCAATGTGGAAGATGGTTCAGGAGTTAATGGATTAATTATTACAAAAAAGGGGCGGCGCATATTGTACTGCCCTTATTTTCAGGAGAAACAGCATGACATTTGTGGAATTAAATTTTTTGGTTTTTATTGCTATAACGGTAATAGTATTCTATATATGCCCTGTGAAGTTTAGATGGCTTGTACTGCTTGCGTCAAGTCTTGTGTTCTATGGTATAGCGGGAGTGAAATACTTCCCGTTTATTTTTGTGACTTCATTTTCAGTTTATCTGGCAGGACGTGGTATGGGTCATATTTATGAAAATATGGACAAGACTATTGCAGAGGGTGATTATGACAGGAAAGAGAAGAAGGCATTAAAAGATGCTGCGAAAAAGAAATGTAAGAAGATACTTGTGCTTCTTCTTATTCTTAATGTTGGCATACTTGCAGTTATTAAATTTACAAAGTTTGCGGTAGGACCTATTAACAGTATATTTGGACATTTTGGCGTGGAGACACACTTTAGTGCAGCATGGATTATAGTTCCTCTGGGTATTTCTTATTATACCTTTTCGTCACTGAGTTATCTGCTTGATGTGTATTGGAAACGTGTTGATTACGAGAAGAACTATGCAAGATTTCTGCTCTATGCTATTTATTTCCCACATATTCTTCAGGGACCTATAGAGAGATATGGCAGGCTGGGGCAGAGATTAAAGCAGGAATTAAAGTTTGATTACGATAGATTCTGCAAAGGAATGCAGCTTATTGTATGGGGATTTTTCAAAAAGCTTGTTATTGCTGACAGAATAGATATATTTATTTCAGGTGTATATGGTGATTTTGAAAATGCTGCAGGAGCCATGTCACTTGTAGCCATGTTTCTTGATGTAGTATATATATATGCAGATTTTTCAGGTTGTATGGATATAGCAAGAGGTGTGTCGCAGATGTTCGGCGTAGAACTTGATTTGAATTTCGACCATCCATTTTCAGCAAAGTCTGTTACAGAATTCTGGAGAAAATGGCATATGTCACTTGGAAGCTGGTTTAAGGATTATGTATATTATCCGATATCTACCTCGGATCTTGTTAAGAATATAGGTAAGGTATGTAAGAAAAAGGAGCTTCCTGACTGGCTTACAAGAAGTCTGGTAACAGTTATTCCTGTTACGGTTACATGGGTGCTTACAGGTTTGTGGCATGGTACAGGATACACATATCTTGCATGGGGCATATACTATGCATTTATGATATTTATGTCGGTTACATTTAGCGACAGCTTCAAAGCACTTGGTGCAAAACTCAAGATAAATACAGAGACATGGGCATTTGGTGTATTCCAGATGATAAGGACTACTTGTATATTTGCCGGTGGGCGTTTGCTTACAAGACCGGGAAAACTGTGGATAAGCCGTGATATATTAAAGGGAGTTTTTAAGGATTTCAGACCTTGGACATTGTTTGATGGTACACTGTATGAGTATGGTCTTGATGAGAGGAGCTTCAAACTGGCTCTTGTGGCAATACTTATATTTGGACTGGTAAGTGTGCTTCAGATGAAGGGCGAATCTTTAAGGGACAGAATTGGAAGACAGAATATAGTATTTAGATGGGCTTTTTATATAATAGCTATAGTTGCAGTAATAATATTTGGTGTTTACGGGCCGGGATATGATGCTGCGTCATTTGTATATATGGCATACTAATGGAGAGATATATGAAAAAGACATTATGTAATTTGGTAAAAGGAATAGTTTTCACTGTAGTTCTTGTCTTTGTATTGGCTAAGGTTACAGGGCTTTTTAAGGCGAAGTGGATTTCCGGTACAAGTGCTTCTTATGTTATGGATGGAATGTACGAGCTTGAGGATAATTCCGTAAATGTATGTGTGCTTGGAACAAGCCAGATGGTTTATGGTTTTTCGAGTATGAGGCTTATGGAAAAATATGGAATATCGGCATATAGCTGTGCAACCGGTGAACAGCCTGTTTCCATGTCATATTTTTGCCTTAAGGAAATTGATAAAACGCAGGATATAAAAACAGTTATATTTGACCCGAGTATGCTGTTTGAAGAGGTAGAGGAAAGCAGATACCGTAATGTACTTGATTATGCGCCATTAAGTGGAAATAAGCTTGAGGCTATAGATTATGTGTGCAGAGATAAAGAATCTATAGATAAATGGTCATATGTATTCCCTATTATAAAGTATCATACAAGATGGGATGGGTTGACAGAAAAGGATTTCACATATAGTGATATGAACACACAGGTTATGCGTGGAAATATAATGTGTGGAATAGTGAGGACTAATCTGACATACGAAAAAATGATAGTTGATTATGATGAGGAAGATCCGACTCTTGAAGCTTCAGCAGAGGGACTGGAGTATCTTAATAAGATGGTGGATTACTGCAAAGAGAATGGTATCGACCTGATATTGATTAAAGCGCCAAAACTGTCGTGGAATAAAACTATGTATAATATTGTTCAGGAATTTGCAGACGAGAAAGGTATTCCATATATTGATTTTAATACTGAAGAGAAATTCAGTGAGGCAGGTTTTGATATGCTTCATGACATCTGGAATACAGAGCATCTCAATGTACGTGGCGCAGATAAGCTGACAGACTATATGGGTGAATATCTTGTGGATAATTATGGCTATAGTGTTGATACGGAAGCTGTGAATAAAGATATGGAAGCAAAAACGGCTTATGATTTGCAGCATGAAAGGCGTTATTTCCAGAGTGCTACAGATTTGGATAATTTAGTGGAGCTGCTTGAGGGAAAGAATTATGATATCTTAGTTAATGTAAGTACTGATATGAGCAGTTCCCTTAAGCCTTCGGCTCGTGAAAAACTCGAAAAAATGGGTATAAAGACTGATTTTCTTGATGCTGATACAAAGAATTATATAGCTCACTTCTATAAAGGTGAGGTTTTGGAGGAGCAGTATTCCGACGAGCCGATTAATTATACAGGTAAGCTGATAAATGGCAGGGGATATCGGTTGCAAAGCGATATTGATAAAGATGTAAATGATGTACCATCAACATTGACAGGAGTGTTCCTGTATTATAATAAAAATGGTATAAATGTTAGTGTCTATGATAGTGAGCGAGAAGTTATTATGGATAGTTTTACCATATTATGTAATGAAGCCGGAGAGATAGAGGTATATCATAATCCGGATATTGTTGAAGGTGGAAACTAAGGAAGTGAGAACTATATGCAGGAGAAAAAAGTAAGAATAGCAAAATGGGATAATTTGAAATTCTTTTTTATTGCATGTGTAGTAATAGGACATTTCTTTGCGAGATTTGATAATATTCCGACTGCAAAAAGTATTATATTTTTCATATATACATTTCATATGCCGGGATTTATATTTTTATCAGGCTTATTTGCAAAGAAAACAATAGATGAAAAGAGATATGATAAGGTATTCAGCTTTTTCATTATGTTTGTAGTTACAAAATTTGCTTTGTTTTCAATAAAGGTGATAAGTCATAAAAATCTTGAATTTGAATACTTTTCAATGAATGATGTGTCATGGTATGCATTTGCTGTATTTATTTTTTATCTGCTTACTATATTTTTCAGGCAGTTTAGTCCTGTATATATGATGATTGCTTCTGTTATATTTGGATGTGTTACAGGATATGCAACTGATATAGGAACATATCTGTCTCTTAGCAGAATTGCAGTATTTTATCCTATATTTCTGTTAGGATATTATCTGAAACCGGAGGATATTCTTAAGGTTACGGGAAAGATATATGTGAAGGTTATTTCATTGATAATATTAGCTGCTGTAGCCGTATTATCTGTTGTAAAGATAGATGAGATAAATTGGCTTCTCAAGATACTGAAAGGAAAGTTTGCATATTCCGGACTTGCAAAATATGCAGATTATGGTGGATTGATAAGACTTGGATGGTATGTGGCAGCCATGATTATAGTATTTGCATGGATAGCTGTTATGCCTTCTGTTCATAGTATATTCACTACATGGGGCGGAAGAACAATGCAGGTATATACGCTTCATTATGTCCCGATGTTACTATTTTTTGGTATGTTTGATGGGGCAAAATGGGTTAAATCGGTATGGCCTGAGCATTACCTTGTATTAGTGCTTATTATTTCATGTGCAGTTACATGCGTATTGTCTGTTAAACCGATAAAAATAGTTATGGATAAGATTATATATCCTGCAAAAAATAAAAAATATATTGATAAGGAGATACAGCTATGAGAAAAATTCAGCTGTTCTGTATTCCTTATGCGGGAGGTACTGCAGAACTCTTTGACGGGTTCTGCAGTTTTTTGCCTGAGGAAATAATTGCAGAAAAAATAGAGTATAGTGGTCATGGAAGAAGAATAAGTGAACCTTTTTATAAAACCTTTAATGAAATGGTTCGTGATGTTGCTGTGCAGATTAATGAAAAAATAGCAGATGATACAGATATAGCATTATTTGGTTACAGCATGGGAAGTATAGTAGCATATGAATTAATGGCTCAGCAGCTGCTTGACAGAAAACCGGTGGGTATAATGATGGCATCTCATGAAGCGCCTGACCATGAGTGGGAGTCAAAGGAATATTTTATGTGTGATGACATTACTTTCATGAAGCTTATGCAGGATATGGGAGGTTTTGAAAGATGTACACCAGATATGTTGAAAAACAGATTTTTCAGAAAACTGCATTTTGATCCAGTGAGAGCTGATTATAATCTTATAGGTGATTATAAGATGAGCAGAAAAATAGAGCTTGATATACCGGCATTATTATTTTATTCTTCTAAGGATATACCAACTGAACACATAAAAGAGTGGAAGCCTTTTTTAGGAAAACAGGGAGAGATTATTGAACTGGGTGAGAACCATTTCTTTATACGCGAATATGCTGAGAAAATGGCTTGCACCTTCTGCAATGCTATCTGCAATTAGTAAATTACAGGCGCATTTAAAGTATTGATAAAAACCTGTTAATTGTATATAGTTATACTAGAGATAAAAGGAAATGGATAGCTGGATATAAGGTTTAGAGAGGATATTAGAATGAAGAGAATACTTACTTATGGAACATTTGATCTGCTCCATTATGGACATATAAGATTATTGAAGAGGGCAAAGGAGCTGGGGGATTATCTCATAGTGGCACTTTCAACAGATGAATTTAATGCAGAAAAGGGTAAAGTGGCTTATCATTCTTATGAAACAAGAAAGAAGATGCTTGAAGCTATAAGATATGTTGATCTGGTTATTCCTGAAACCTGCTGGGAACAGAAGATTAATGATGTTAAAGAATATCATGTGGATACAGTAGTTATGGGTGGAGACTGGGCAGGAAGTGACAAATTCGATTATTTAAAAGATTACTGCGAATTAGTATTTCTCGAACGTACTCCGGGAATATCAACAACAAAGATAAAGGATGAATTAGGACTAAAAGAGGCTGTAGACGGTATAGAGCAGCTTCCGGGAGAATAGTATCATGAAAAAGGAAAATACAAAATTTTATATAAGATACACAATACTTTTTGCGATAGTTTCCATGTTTGTTTTCTCATTCTTTATTGTATATAAAAAATCTTTTGTATGGAATAATGATGGTTTATATCAGCATTATAATGCATTTGTTTATTTTGGTGCATGGGTACGGGAGATTATAAAGGGGATTATAAATAATCATAAGATTGTTGTGCCAATGTGGGAATTTGGCATAGGATATGGCGCAGACATTATTACAACACTTGGTTATTATGTATTTGGTGACCCGTTTGCCCTGATTTCTGTTGTGACTCCGGCAGCTTATGCAGAGATTGGTTATGCAGTATCAATTATACTTAGGATATATGTAGCAGGAGCTGCATTTCTGGTATATGCGAAAAAAATGAATTGCAGGAATACATATGCGATATATGGTGCAATCATGTATGCTTTTTGTGCATACACAATAGTAGCAAGTATAAGACATCCGTTTTTTATATGCCCTATGATATGGTTCCCATTGATTCTGGCAGGAGCAGAAGATATACTTGCGGGCAGAAAGCCATTTGGCTATATTATTTCCATATTCCTGGCAGCAGTTTCTAACTTTTACTTTTTCTATATTCTTGTACTGCTTACGATTGCTTATGTATGTATAAGGGTATTTTCAGAAAAAGAAAACAGGATGTTTAAGCGTATTATTGTTCTTGTTCTGAAGTATGCAGGATTTGCTTTAATAGGTGTTATGCTTGCGTCATTTTTATTTTTGCCAAATGCACTGAATTTTCTGGAAAATAAAAGAGTCAGTGATGCATATATATTTAATCCGTTCTATTATATAGGCCAGTATGAGACTTTATTTGGAACATTTGTAGGAACGGAGAGTATGTCCAATTGGATGTATATAGGAATGGTTCCGTTGGCATATGTGGGTACTGCGGCAATGTTATTTAATAAAAAGAAAGAGTCATGGTTGAAATGGCAGTTAGGATTATTTCTTTTATTCATGATATTGCCTGTAGCAGGTCATATAATGAATGGCTTTGGCTATGTGTGCAACAGATGGTCATTTGCATGGTCATTTTTTGTGGCTTTTGCATTTGTAAAAGGATTTCCATATCTGTTAGAGGCAGAGAAACGGAAAAAATATGCAGTGTGTATATTCTGCGTAATATATAGTCTCGTCTGCATGATGCTCTTTAAATCAAGAACAAAGGAAACAATGTCAGCATGTGTTATTCTGCTGGTATGTATATTGTTTGTGTTATGCAGTGATGGATTTGGAGATATTAATATAAAAGGTCATTCAATATCAAAGAACCGTTTACAGAAGGCTTTTGTATGTGCATTGACGGTGATGTGTGTATTTGAGATGGCATATTACAGATATTCATTTACGGAAAAAAACTATCTTAAGGAATTTATTGATGCCGGAAAAGTATATGATTCTCTTGCCAAAGACAGAATGGAAGCATGGAAGTTAAAAAAAGATAAAAGCTTCTATAGAATTGATGATGTAAAAATTAATAATAAGCAGAAGAATTATTATATAAATTCCGGACAGAGCAATACGACACTTTATTGGAGTCTTGTAAATCCTTATATTACGGAGTTTATGCAGTATAATAATGCATATTCTGAGGTGGCGGATTATTTTCAGGGACTTGATTCACGCTCTATGCTTATTCCTTTAGCCAGCTGCAAATATCTGGTAGCAGGACAGTCTGAGGGTGAAAAGGAGGCTGTGCCATATACATTTTCTTATGTAGCTTCTGCCGAAGGAGAAAATGGGACTTATGATTTATACAAAACTGAATATTCACTTCCGATTGGGTATGCTTATGATAGTATAATCAGTGAAGATGAATATGCCAAAATGACAGTAGCAAAACGCCAGCAGGTGATGCTTCAAAGTGCTGTGATAGCTTCAGAGAATTTGGAGAATATGGGAGATTTAAGTAAATTAAACAGTAAAAATCCTGAATATAGCGACGAGCTGCTTGCATATGAGATAACAGGAGATGGTAATGTAGAGATAAAAGATAATACCATTGAGGTTAAGGAAAATAATGCATCCGTGACATTGAGCTTTACTTGTCCGGCAGATTCTGAGCTGTATGTGGAATTCAATGGATTTTCCTTTAAAAGCTGTTCGGCAAAAGATTTTATGAGTGAGGAAGAATATAACAAAATGTCTGCTTATGATAGAAAAACAGCCGAATGGAATCAGAAATACTGGACACCGGCTACGCAGACAGTAATATCTGCATTTTGCAATAATACAACAAATAATTTTACTCATTATAATGCAGAGAATGCCTATGCAGAGGGAAGAGACAGCTATCTGCTGAATCTTTATTATGATGATGAGGCAAGAAACAGTGTAAAACTAAAATTCTCACAGAAGGGGATTTATACATTTGAAGAATTAAATGTTATATGTCAGCCGATGGATGATTTCAAGGACTGGATTAATTTGCTAAAAGAGGATACAATGACATCAGTAAATGTTTCTCCTGATAATATAAAGGGAACTGTTGATTTGGAGAAATCTAAGCTGCTATGCCTGTCAGTTCCATATTCTAAAGGATGGAAATGTTATGTTGACGGAGAAGAAAAGGAACTGCTTAGAGTTAATGTGATGTATCTGGGCGTTGTACTGGACCCGGGCAAACATCAGATTGAGCTTAAGTACGAAGCCCCATTTGTAAAGACCGGTTTATGTGTGACTATGGCAGGAATTGTAATACTTGTTTTATTGGCGGTGGTCTA
>JBJEMQ010000185.1:0-9236 GCA_051879755.1 Coprococcus sp.
CTTCATGTACGCTGCTGGGTATGATGAAAAAATCATCTTGCAGTGTTTCTCCAATTTGATTCATGATATCATCATACAATGTACAGATAGCACCTTGTTGTTTTATAGTATTAGAGAGTATGAACAATTCTGGTTCCATGTCATAATCTATGTTTGGATGTATAAACTCATTTGAATCAGGAAAAGCATTTTTCAGAAAATCAGAAATTGGTGTGAGTTCAGCCGTTTCTGTGTCCGTAAAGGAAATATTTGCAGCCTGGTGATATAAATCAACAATATCATCTACAATTTGAGAAAGAGATTTCCCATCCAGATACAATTCATACCATTCGTCCAGATACAAAACAGGGCTTATATTGGATGTATCATTGGAAAATTCAATTCCATGCTTCAGGGTGTTATTGTTCTTAGTCGTTGTGATAGGATTCAGGCTGATATGGGAATCAAGCCTGCTTTCCAGTTCTTTGAGTAATGTTTCTTGAAATTCGTTGTAATTCATAAAAATCTCCCTTCTGGTAAATTATTGGGCAATCATTTTTGTGAATAATTCGTTTGTCCTTCCCTCCTTCCTGCATTTAGGCAAAAAAAGAGAATGGACACAAATGCGTTCATTCTCTAACATGCTGCAGATTACTGTAAAATAAAAAAAGCCAGAAGGCTCTGCCATGTGATGGCAGAGAAATCCTCCTGACTTATATACAAACCTAAACTGCGTGTGAATATCCAGTATGGATGACACAAATAATGATTACAAAATAATTGTAACACAATATATAGAGAGTGTTAAATGATTAAAAACTATATATTGTATATAAAGGACTTTTATAACATCAATGATTGTAAAAAATATCAGATGAGATGTGTATATGTTCGGAAAAATGCTTCCAATTATAGTCAGTAATTATCATTGAATGTTCTTGTTCCTATATACTTGAATGTTTATTAGGAATCACTGTATCATTCAAAATTGTTTGTAAAATCTATTGCTGTTTTTTCAGCTTTTTCCGAGCATATTGTATAAAAATTCGTTCATTTTTTGTTAGGACATTTTTATATTCAAAACCAAAGACGAATGAAATGTCTGGTTCTAATTCTCGAAGAATCAAAGGAGTATCTAACTGTAGTTCAGCATGATGATAATCCTGAATTAAGATACCCATATGTTTCTTTAGGAGATTTGAAATGCCCGAAGTATTCCCTTGATAAAAAATATCCGGTTGTATATTTTCTGTTTTAAGAACATGTTCCAGATAACGATAAACATAGTTTTGTTTTTCTGGAACTATTAATTTTGCATTTTTTAGAGAGGAAAGAGAGATTTTCTCCTGTTTTGCAAGAGGGTGATCTTCAGGTAAAACAGCCACGAGTCGGCTTTCTCCTCCAATAATAAAATTATCTGGTATGTTTTCCCAGTACGCATAAGTAAGGGTAACAATGTTTAAATGTCCAGATAAAAATTCTGCATGCAGTTCATATAGTGGTGCCTCTATAAAATGAAAAGGAATATCAGGGTGAGAGTGCTGAAAATCCATGATAAAGTCAATAATATGATATAAATCAGGATTATGTACAATTCCAATCTGTAGCTTTTGATTTGTCTGTTGTTCATAGGATTCCATATGCATTTTTGCTTTGTGAAACTCATCTGAAATCTTTTTTGCGTAAGGCAAAAAAATCTTTCCATATCCGGATAAAGATATTTCCCGGGTTGTACGAGTGAAGAGTATACATCCCAGTTCATCTTCCATTGCCTGAATGTGGCGAGTCAGAGTCGGCTGTGCTATATGCAGACGACGGGCAGCAGCACTGTATTTTTTTGTATCTGCGAGTGCGATAAACTCATCAATATAGCTGATTTCCACGAATGTTGCGCCTCCTCTTGTTTCTTTATTATATAAATTATATATGCATTTTCTGCATAAATCAACAGTAATGTGAATCAATGCAAAATTCAAATAAGTATGTTCTATGATAAAATATCAATATAGAAAAATAGATCGATTTATTTAGTAAAAAGGAGGAGGAAAATATAATGTCAAATGATTCATTAAAAGGCTATATGTTGAACGAACATGATTTTTTGCCAGAAGATTATCATGTTGAGGATCCGGAAAAATTGGAATTATTGAAGAAATTGGGATTCTTGATTTCAGACAGACGTGAAAGGCAAAGTTGGGAAGAAATTATTGAAAACGATCCGGAAGTATGGTGTCTGGACAAGATCATGACTAAAGAGGAAGTAAAATTTATGCTTTCTTTTGAAAAAAAGAGAGTAAATATTTACACAGTGGAACAGCTTGCCGAGAAGAATGGTATCTCTGTAGAAAAAGCTCAGGAATTATGTGACGGGTTATGTGAAACGGGAATTTTGGAATTTGACCGTCACAATGAGAAACGTGAACGGCAATATTTTATTCCTAAGTTTGTAGTAGGTTCCGGTGAGTACATGATGATGAATGGTAAACTTGTGGAAAAACATCCGGAGATTGCTACTTTATTTAACATTATGTCACAGGCAGGCGGGAAAATTGCGGATATGATACCTCCCGGAGGTGGCGGATTTGGGATGCATGTAATTCCGGTGGAAGAAGCAATTCCGGCAGAAAGTAAATCTGTGTCACTGGAACATTTGTCCTATTGGTTGAAAAAGTATGATAAGTATGCAGTAGATGTCTGTTCTTGTCGTAGGCAGCAACGTATTCGTCAAGAGGGCGTTGGAGATATTGAAGGATATTTCTGTATTGCAGTAGGCGATATGGCGGAATATTGTGTTGAGACCAAAAAAGATGCTTATTATATTACCTATGAAGAATGTATGGATATCTTAAAGCTGGCAGAAGAAAAAGGGTTTGTTCATCAGATTACAAACCTGGACGGTGAAGATAAGATTGTTGGTATTTGTAACTGTTCTCCAGGAGCCTGCAATGCCTTAAGAACATCACAGCTTTATAATACTCCAAATGCATCCGCATCTGCATATCGTGCACATGTTGAAGCGGAAAAATGTGTGGCTTGTGGAAAATGTGTAGAGGTATGCCCGGTAGGTGCAGCAAAGCTGGGACAAAAATTATGCCATAAAGATGGAAACGTATTCACGTATCCTAAGTCAGAACTTCCGGACGAGACACCATGGGGACCGGAAAAATGGAATTATAATTATCGGGATGATGCAAAAATAAACTGTTATGAAACAGGAACATCTCCATGCAAAACAGCATGTCCAGCGCATCTGGCAGTTCAAGGATATATCAGAATGGCTGCGGAAGGACGTTTTATGGATGCATTAAAACTGATAAAACAAGATAATCCGTTCCCGGCTGTTTGTGGAGCAATCTGTAACCGTCGCTGTGAAGATCGTTGTACCAGAGGAACCATTGATCAGCCAGTAGCAATTGATGAAATTAAAAAATTTATTGCAGCACAGGAATTAAAAGAAGAAAATCGTTATATCCCAGCTTGTTATAATGATGAAGGAAAGCAATGGGATGATTACAAAATTGCAGTAATCGGTGCAGGTCCGGCAGGCTTAAGTGCAGCATATTATTTACGTACAGAAGGATATCCGGTAACTGTCTTTGAAAAAGAAAAGGAACCAGGTGGAATGCTTCGCTTTGGTATTCCGTCATTCCGCCTTGAAAAAGATGTGATTCAGGCTGAAATAGATGTTATAAAGGCTATGGGAGCCGATATTCAATGTGGTGTGGAAGTTGGAAAGGATATTACACTGGAAGAACTGCGAGAGAAAGGATATAAAGCATTTTTTGTAGCAATAGGCTTACAGGGCGGCAGAAAAGCTGGAATTCCTGGAGAAGATGCAGAGGGAGTAGAAACAGGTGTTGATTTCCTGAGAGACGTTAATCTGAATGAAGGAAAAAAACTTTCCGGAAAGACGATTGTAGTTGGAGGCGGAAATGTTGCTATTGATGTAGCCAGAACGGCAATCCGTTCCGGTGCAACAGAAGTAACAATGCTCTGTCTGGAAAGTTCAGCAGAAATGCCTGCTGCAAAAGATGAAATTGATGAAGCGATTGAAGAAGGCATCAAGATTCAGAATGGATGGGGACCGAAAGAAATTCTGGTTCAGGATGGAAAAGTAAAAGGCATTATCTTTAAAAAATGTATCAGAGTCTTTGATGAAGAACACCGTTTCAGTCCACAGTATAATGAAGATGAGACAATCACTTTAGAATGTGATCATGTTCTTACGGCAATTGGACAAAAGGCAGAATGGGGCAATTTGTTAGAAGGATCTGAGGTATCAATAAGAGCAAATGGTACGGCAGAAGCAGATAAGATTACATTGCAGACAAGTCAGCCGGATGTATTTGTGGGTGGAGATATCTATCATGGTGCAAGATTTGCTATTGATGCAATTGCGGAAGGAAAAGAGGCAGTGGAGAGCATTCACCGCTTTGTACATGAAGGACAAAGCCTTACAATTGGTAGAGATTTAAGAGAATTTATCGAATTGGATAGAGACGATATTCTTGTAGAGTCCTTTGATAATGCAAAACGCCAGATTCCAAAACATAAAGATGGAGAGGCGATAAAAACATTTGAGGATTTACGCTTACCGTTTACAGAAGAACAGGTAAAAGCTGAAGCAAATCGTTGTCTGAAGTGTGGAGCTACTGTGGTGGATGAAAATCGTTGTATTGGTTGTGGTCTTTGTACAACCAGATGTGAATTCGATGCAATTAAACTTTCCAGAGATATGCCTCAGAATACCAGAATGTTTACGGCAGAGGAAGGTTTACAAAAAGCCTTTATGCCATACATGATGGAGAGAAAAGCTAAAATAGAAGCACGTTTAAAGAATAACGGATAGACTTTTAGGAGGGCATCATGCATGAACTGGGAATTGTAACTTATGTTGCAAATGCAGTTGATCGGATTGCAGAAAAACAACATGTTCAAAAAATTAAAGCTGTCACGTTAGAAATCGGTGAGGTGTCTGGTATTGTACCAGAATATCTGGTGGATTGTTGGAATTATTTTAAGAAAAAGCATCCAGTATTGACAGATTCTGAATTGAAGTATGAAATCCTTTCAGCAATTACCTTTTGTGAAAACTGCAAAAAAGAGTATGCTACTGTTCAATATGGTAAAATATGTCCTTATTGTGGCAGTGGAGAGACTTATCTGCTCTTCGGACAGGAATGTAATATTAAGGAGATAACAGTAGTAGAAACGTAATTGAACATACGCCAGGAATAAGAGATATGGAAATTTCTTAAAACAGAATTTTCATATCTTTCTTGGCGTAAAACAACGTTTGAAAATTTTGGAGGAAAAATGAAACACGTAGAGATTATTGAATTAAAAAAAACAATATTGGATGACAATGATAAAGATGCTGATAAACTTAGAGAAGAGCTTAAGGCGAGAAAAACATTTTATCTAAATGTGATGTCTTCACCGGGAGCTGGGAAGACAAGTACGATAATAAAAACAATAGAATATTTGAAAGCAAAATATAAAATAGCAGTTATGGAAGCTGATATTGATTCGGATGTAGATGCTAAAACTATTTTGGAAACAGGTATTCCAGCAATACAATTACATACAGGTGGCATGTGCCATTTGGATGCAGATATGTCAAGACAGGGACTCAGATTATTAGATATAGACAATCTTGATTTTGTAATACTGGAAAATGTAGGAAATCTGGTGTGTCCTGCAGAATTTGATTCCGGATCATGTAAAAATGTTGTGATTTTATCTGTTCCAGAAGGAGATGATAAGCCACTTAAATATCCACTTATGTTTGAACAGTGCGATGCGGTTTTAATCAATAAGATGGATGCGATAGAGGCATTTGATTTTGATCTGGAAAAAGCAACAGAGTATGTCAGGCAGCGAAATCCAGAGGCTGTAATATTCCCGATATCTGCAATGACAGGCGAGGGAATTGATAAATGGTGCGAATGGCTCGGGAATGAAATAACTAAGTGGAATAATTAATCTTACACAGAAAGGAGGTTGAACAGAATGGCAAAAGTCAGAGTAATAGATGTTCATCAGAGTGTATATGCAGTTAATGATGAGATAGCAGCACACATTCGTAATAAATTAAAAAGAGAAAAAACATTTATGATTAATCTGATGGCATCTCCGGGAGCGGGGAAGACAACAACGTTACTTCGGACAATAGAGATATTAAAAAATAAATATAAAATCGGTGTTATGGAGGCGGATATAGAAGCAACTGTTGATGCAGAGAAGGTAGAAAAAGCAGGTGTGAAATCTATTCAGGTACATACCGGGGGACAGTGTGCGATGGATGCAGAAATGACGTTGCAGGCTATGGAAGAGTTTCATACAGAAGAACTGGATCTACTTGTGATGGAGAATGTAGGTAATTTAGTTTGTCCTGCAGAGACCGATACGGGTGCATCAAAGAATGTGGCGATTTTGTCTGTGCCTGAGGGAGATGATAAGCCGCTTAAATATCCATTAATGTTTCAAGTGTGTGATGTGATACTTATTAATAAAATTGACACAAAAAAATTTTTCCCATTTGATGATGATGCGGTAATTCAAAGAATTCATAGAAGAAATCCAGATGCTCAGATATTTTTTGTTTCTGCAAAGACAGGAGAAGGATTTGCAAAATGGATTGAATGGATTGAAATGGAAATAGAAAAAAATATCAGATAAAAATAAGGAGGAATTGACTTATGCATATGGCAGACGCTTTGGTATCACCGGCAGTCGGAACTACGATGTACGCATTATCGACGGCGGCGACAGTTTATTCAGTAAAAAAAGTAAGATTGGAAAACAATCCGAGAAAAATACCGGTTATGGGAGTGATGGGAGCTTTTGTGTTTGCGACTCAGATGATTAATTTTACGATTCCGGGGACTGGTTCCAGCGGACATTTATGCGGGGGAATGATGCTGACGGCTCTTTTGGGACCACATGCGGCATTTCTTGCAATGATTGGAATTCTGGCGATTCAGTGCCTGATGTTTGCAGACGGAGGAATTCTTGCTCTCGGATGTAATATATGGAATATGGCATTCTACGGGTGCTTTGTCGGATATTTTTTGATCTGGAAACCACTGATGAAAAAAGGAATGTCCAAAAAGAGAATTGCGGCAGGTTCGATTCTTGGATGTATACTGACATTGCAGCTTGGAGCATTTTCTGTTACTGTGGAAACGCTTTTATCGGGAATTTCTTCACTTCCGTTTGGTGTGTTTGTAGGAACAATGCAGCCGATTCATCTGGCAATTGGATTTGTGGAAGGATTGATTACAACAGCGGTGCTGCTCTTTGTATATGAGAGCAGACCGGAACTATTGGAATGCAGCGAGTCGGCAGAGAGTGCGAATAGATTTAGTCTGAAAAAGACACTGGCAATTCTGGGGATTTGTGTCCTGTTTATCGGTGGTGGATTGTCACTGATCGCATCTTCGAATCCGGACGGACTTGAGTGGTCTATAGAACGTTTGACAGGTTCTACGGAAGTTGAAGCGGAAGGAAGTATATATGATAGCATTTCGAAAGTGCAGGAAAAGACAGCAATATTACCGGATTATGCTTTTAAGGAATCTGATTCAGAGGCAGGTATTTCTTTTTCGGGTATAATGGGTTCGGCAGCAGTTATAGTCCTATGTGTGGGCGCTTGTTATGCTTTTAATTTTTTTCGCAGAAATTCTGAAAAAAGAAACAGGAAGGATTTAAGCCAGTGAGTAAAGTAGGCGGAGCGGTAAGAGAAATATATCGGATGGATGAAATTGCGGCAAGGGATACATGGCTGAATCAATTGCATCCTCTTGTGAAACTGCTGGTGACAATTGTGTACATTGCAATGACGGTTTCATTTCCCAAATATCAGATTGATAAGATACTCTTAATGTCAGTTTATCCGGTGGTATTATTTATTGTGGGGGAGGTGTCCTTTACAGACAGTATCCGGAGACTTAAGCTTGTACTTCCATTGGTATGTTTTGTGGGGATTTTGAATCCGTTTTTTGACAGGCAGCCCGTGGCGAATGTGAAGGGTATCGTTATTACAACAGGTATGATCTCAATGTGTACGTTGATAATAAAAGGTATCATGTGTGTATTTGCGTCTTATCTGCTAATTGCATCTACGAAAATAGAGGGAATTTGTTATGCCCTTCGCATCCTGCATGTTCCATCAATGATCGTAACGCAGATTCTGCTGACGTATCGATATATTTCTCTTCTTTTGACAGAAGTAGGAAGAATTATGGATGCCTATTCTCTCCGGGCGCCGGGGCAAAAAGGTATACATATAAAATCATGGGGATCTTTAGCAGGAGGTCTTTTGCTTCGAAGCATGGACCGTGCATCTGCGTTGTATGAAAGCATGACATTGCGAGGATATCATGGCGAATTCTGTTATACTTTGAAAAGAAAAGTGCGGAAAAAAGATGTGTTATATCTGCTTGTTTGGATAGGAATCTTTGTGGTGATAAAGAAATAGAGGGAAATAATTATGAGTCATATACATATCGATTTTAATAATGTCTCCTTTGGCTATGAAGTGGAGAAACCGGTTCTAAAAAATATTACCTTTTCTGCTCATGAAAAGGATTCCATTGGAATAATCGGTGCGAACGGTGCGGGAAAATCAACTCTTCTGAAGCTTTTGGTAGGGCTGAATTTGAATTATAAAGGGAGTATCAGAATAGAAGAAATCCCGATTGAAAAAAGAACACTTCCAAAGATTCGGGAAAGAATCGGCTATGTTTTCCAGGATTCGGACAGTCAGCTATTTATGCCATCCGTTTATGAGGATGTGGCTTTTGCACCAAGAAATTATGGACTGCCCGAAGGAGAGGTGGATAAAAGAGTAACAGATGCACTCTCTTCCGTTCATATTTTACATTTAAAAGACAAGCCAACTTATAAACTATCCGGTGGAGAGAAAAAGCTGGTTTCTATTGCCACAATCCTTTCTATGACTCCGGATATTATATTAATGGACGAACCATCCATAGCCCTTGATCCTAAAAACAGAAGAAATCTGATTCACATTTTAAATCAATTTGATCATCTGAAGATAATAGCATCCCATGATTTGGATATGATTTTGGATACTTGTAATCGCACAATCCTTTTATCTGAAGGACGAATTGTTGCTGATGGAAAAACAAAAGATATATTAAGTGATAAAGTACTTCTTGAAAAAAATGGATTGGAACTTCCTTTATGCTTGCAAAATCGAAGTATTAAATGAAAAATTCAAATATATTAAG